>CADBQT010000083.1 GCA_902796875.1 uncultured Eubacteriales bacterium | reverse complement strand
GCCGACATCTGGCAGGCGGTGACGCACCCTCCGCAGCCGATGCATCTCTCTTCCCCATCGATCACGGCGATAAACCGGGAGGGCACCGCCAGATAGGCGTCATGTCTGGCCAGGGTGTTCAGGCAGATACAGCAGCAGCTGCAGCAGTTGCACATGGACAGGGGCCGCATGGCGTTGCTGATGACCTGGACCAGGCCCATGTCCCGAAGCCGGTGCATCAGTTCGATCCCCTCTTCGTTGGTGACCTGCCGGCCGTAGCCCACCTGGATCGCCTCCCGAGCCGCTTCGTTAAAGAGAAAGCAGACCCCCTCCACGGGATAATCGCAGGGACGGATCCCCCGGGCGTCGGTAGCCGCCCGGCACACGCAGTCGATGAGGGCCATACACTCCACGCCCCGGAGCACCTCATCCGCAAGGTCCGTGGGGAGCACCTCCCGGGTGTCCGGGATCTCGAGGCCCATGGAGATCCGGTTCCCCTCCCGGGTCCCGGCAATGGAGTCCTGATGAGGGATCACCCGGTGCTCCGCATTGGGAGCACGAAGGTGGGCGTTGTTTTGGAGCACGTAGATCCACCAGTCGATGAAGGCTTCCGTCAGAGGCTCGTGGTCGTTCTTCAGTACCGACCCAAAGGCCAGGTACAGCAGATACGTCCGCATGTACCCCATCTGGCCGTCCTTTCTGGGGGCTTGGGCGAGGAATTCCTTTTCGATCAGTTTCTCTGCCGCCGCGGTAAATCCAGGACGGTCCTCAGGCGCTGCCTTTTCTCTGGCCTCTTCCAAAAGCAAAGGTTCGTTCCGGTAGTCGAAATCCGGAAAGGCAAACCAGACCCGGACGTCCTCCTCGGAAAAAGTCTGCCGCAGCAGCCCCAGCACCCGGTCGTGATCCGGCATGGTCTGATAAGGCGCTTCCAAAGAGCGGAGCATCCGCTCGTGAAGGTCGATCCGGCCGGCCTTCTCGTCCTCGTAATCCTGGACGAACGTCATGATCTGCTGCTGGATATTTTCCATGTTCTCGATCATATCTCATCACCCTCAAAAGAATCGATGTACAGTTCCCTGCCGGATTCGATGGCAAATTCTTCGGATCCGCAGGCGGGGCAGACGTCCCTTCCGATCCTGGGAATGGAGGAAGGATAGATCTCTCCGCAGGCAGTGCAACGAAGGCATACCGGGCGCTTTTCGATATGAAGCTCCGCTCCCTCAAAGAGGGGCCGGTCCCCGGTGAGCAGCCGAAAGGCTGTCTGGAGTTGATCATCCAAAGCCATGCGAAGCTCCCCCACCACGATGCGGATCTCCGTGACGCGGCGGATCCCGTGGGCCTTCGCCGCCTGTTCGACGGCATCCAGCGTGAAACTGATCAGTGACATCTCATGCATATGGATATTTTACCACCTGAAATCGGAAGCGTACAACCTTTCCCGCCCTGTTATTCCAACATTTCCACATCTTTTTCTCTACTTGCCCGTTTTGTTGGACATTTGTTGGACAGGGTGTGGTATATTGCCCCCAAGGGGTTTTATGAAAATAGCGGCTGGAGTCAGTATCGACAAGAGGAGACGGCAAGGTGAAGATCCAGAAAGAGATGGATCGTCAGGCCAGAGAGCAGCTCCGCAAGAGCAAAGCTGAAGCCCATCAGGCCCACCTTCAGGAGAAGCGGGAACAGCAGAAGGCTCAGCTGGAAGCCGATTTCGAGAAGTACAAAGAGGAGTTCAAAAAGAACTACGACTTCTGATCCTTTGATCGACTCGACTCAGCTCGTCACACTCGCGCCCTGCGGTAAGGGATAAGCGTTTGGCGCTGTGACCGGGTAGCTCCCGGTTATGGCGCCAATTTTTTTATGGTCGATTTCGATCTTCCCTTTTGGGCATGTTCCCGTAGACCTTCCGGTCCTTCCCCTTAAAAAGGCGCATGTAGACTTTGACAAAATTGCCCGTAAGCAGAGCGGCGGTCAGGGTCCCCTCCCGCACGCCGGTCAGGACCTCCTCAGGAATCGAAGAATTCCTGGCCGTCTTCCAGGGTCAGCTTGCTGGTCTTCGGATACTCGAAGATGGCCTCTTTGTCGGCGGTGGTCAGATACTCTACGAACCGGTCCGCTTCCCACTTGGCCATGGGCAGATCGTGCATCAGACAGTTGCCGCAGTTTTCCGGGCTGGTACCGGGCACCTCTCCCTCAAAGTCCCGCATATGCTCAAAGGACTTCAACATGATGGGATACATTTCCGCCGGCTCCGGACGGCCTTTGACGATGATGTAAAAACCGGTGAGACAGCCCATGGGCCCCCAGTAGATGAGCTGGTCCTTCCACTCCGGGTCGTTCCGGAGATAGGTGGCGATGACGTGCTCCATGGTGTGCATGGCCGCCGGCGCGACGGCCGGTTCGGCGTTGGGCTTCTTCAGCCGGATATCGAACGTGGTGATGGTCTCCTCTCCGATCATATCCACCCGACTCTCGAAAATGCCGGGAACGATCCGGGTGTGATCGACGGAAAAACTGGGAATCATTTTCATGGTGTTTTCCTCCTTCTGCTATTCTACCAATTCATCGGAGGAAGAGCCAGTCTTTTATCGGCGCACTCACGCCTCGCCGCGGGGCGCCCCCTGCCTACGCGCCGCCGCCCCCTGCCTACGCGCCGTAGATTTCAGCGAAGATCTGCAGATATGGCGGATTTCCGCTGAAAAATCAGGGGCCCCGAAGTCACGGGGAGGATGAGCGCCGTAGATTTCAGCGAAGACCTGCAGATATAGCGGATTTCCGCTGAAAAATCAAGGGCCCCGAAGTCACGGGGAGGATGAGCGCCGTAGATTTCAGCGAAGACCTGCAGATATGGCGGATTTCCGCTGAAAAATCAGGGGCCTCGAAGTCACGGGGAGGATGAGCGCAGCAGATTTCAGCGAAAACTTGCGGATATGGCGGATTCCCGCTGAAAAATCAGGGGCCCCGCAGTCACGAGAGGGGCCCCGCAGTCACGGGGAGGATGAGGGCAGCAGAAATGGGGCGCAGGCGCAGCCCTCCCTGCTGCGGTCAGCTATCCGCGCGGGGCGCCGGGGGCCCGGCGCTGACCGGCAGGTTGGCCACGATGATGGCGGCAAACATGATGACGCAGCCAATGGTCTCCCGGATGGACATCATCTCCCCCAAAAGAGCCATCCCGGCGAGCAACGCGAAGACGGATTCCAGGCAGAGGATCATGGAGGCAATGGTCGGGTCCGTATCCTTTTGGCCCAGGATCTGGCAGGTGTAGGCGATGCCGCAGGACATGATGCCGGCATAAAGGATGGTAAACCAGGAGCCGGTCACGCCCGCCGAGCGTCGGCAGGTCGAACCCCAGCGCCGGGTCCCCAACGGGCATGATCACCAGGGACACGATCCCTGCCACGAAGAACTGGATGCAGGAAAGCTTCACCCCGTCCACCTTGGGCGAGAAGTGGTCGATGACCAGGATATGGACGGCGAAGCAGATGGCGCAGATGAAGATG
>CADBQT010000082.1 GCA_902796875.1 uncultured Eubacteriales bacterium | reverse complement strand
CGACTACGCCAAGGAAGTGAAGATGTGGCAGTACACCTCCTCGGGCAAACTTCGGAACAAAAAGACCGGACGGCTCATCGTGGACGGACGGATCGATATGAACTATATGTTCGTCAAGAAGAGCGCACCGAAGAAATCGGGGAAGACCGGCTGGATCAAGCAGAAAAACGGCAAGTACAAGTACATGCTCAACGGAACCTACCAGAAGTCCAGATGGCTGACTCTGTCCGGCAATAAGTACTACGTGAACCGCGACGGATACCGGCTGGTGGGATACCACAAGGTGGGTAATTACTATTACGGATTCAACTCAGGCGGGGTCATGTACAAGAACAAGACGGTGACCCTGGCGAAGAAGAAACGCACTTTCCTGGGCAACGGCAGAGCCGTGCTCTACAGTGGCAAAGTGACCGCCTCCACCCTGAGTTACCGGACAGGTCCGGGAACCAACTACAAGGAAAAGGGAACCAACAAGAAGGGGACGAAGGTACGGATCATCAGGACCAGCGGCAAGTGGTCCCAGCTGGCCAACGGATACTGGTCCTACAGCGGTTACATCAAGAAGTAGATCCCCATATCTTCATCATATCATCATGTTGCACTGGTACAATTAATCGTTGACCAGAAAGGATGAAAGTGAACGATGGCAGACGACAGATATAAATCCGAAGAACAGCGGGCAAAGGAGGAGGCATACAGAGAATATCTCCGCCTCCGGCAGGAGTCTCCCAAGGTCTCCATTACCGAAACGCCCTATGGTTCTTCGGATCTTCGTAAAAGGCAAAAAGAGGCCGAGGCCAGAAGAGCTTACGAAGCGGAACGGCAAAAGGCCAAAGGCGCCTCCGGAAGGAGAAGACCTGCAGCCAGAAAACGCCGGTCCGCCCAGCCGCCTCAGGAGGGAACCGCCTATGCGGGCCAGAGAGCCCAGGGCGGCCAGAGACCCCAGGGTGTTCAGGGCGGTCAGAGACCCCAGAGTGCCCAGGGTGGCCAGAGAACCCAGGGAGGGCAGAGTGCCCGCCCGGCTCAGCAGCCCCAACCCAGAAAGCGTCGTCCCTCTCAGAGCGCTCAGCAGGGATCCGGACGTCGTCCCATGGCGGAGAATTCCGCTCTCAACGCAGAGAGAAAACGGAGAAAAGTCAAGAAGGTCAAGAAAAAGAGAATCAAGAACAAGGCTCTGCGCAATGTGTTGATCGCTCTTCTCATTATCGTTCTGGGAGCCACGGCTCTGGGAGTCGGCGCACTATCCGTCGCGGCGGGTACCCTGAGCAAGGTGGACGAACTGGACATCAACAAGAGAGATCTGGACATCCATCCGGGGGCCAAGAGGGATCTGAAGAACTTCACCAACATCGCCGTCTTGGGCGTGGACTCCAGAGACATGGAGGACGACAGCGAGAGCCGGACGGACGCCATGGTCATCGTCAGTATCAACAAGAAAACCAACGATGTGAAGATGTTCTCCGTCTTCCGGGATACTCTGCTGTATCTGGACGACGACCATGGGCTGGATAAGATCACCCACGCCTATGTCTACGGGGGAGCCCAGAGCACCGTCAAGGCGCTGAACCGGAACCTGGATCTGAACATCGACAAGGCCGTCGTCATCAACTGGAAGACGGTGGCGGAGATCATCGACACCATCGGGGGCATCGAAGTGGATGTCCAGGAGTCGGAGATCGAGGAGCTGAACAAGTACGTCAAAGGAACGGCCAAGAGAACGGGAAGCGAGATGGTCGAGATCGAAGAGCCGGGCAAGCAGACCTTAAACGGCGCCCAGGCTGTGACCTACGCCCGGATCCGTAAGGATGCGGTCACCGGAGATTACCGGAGAAACGAGCGGATGAAGATCGTCATGGCCACCACCTTCAAGAAGGTCAGACAGTCCAATCTGCTGACCATCAAGCAGATCTGCGACAACGCCCTTCCTCAGACGAAGACCAACATGTCCGCGGGAGAGATGCTGCGGCTGGGTCTGAAATACAAGCAGTACAACATGGGCAGCAGCACCACAGGCTGGCCCTACGACGTGGAAGGCTGGATCGGTGATCCCGGCAACGGCATGTCCGCATGGTACGGACCTCCGGTCACCCTGGCCAGTAACGTGGAGAAACTTTACAAGAAATTCTTCGGCATTTCCGATCACGAACTGTCGGAAGAAGTGGAGAGGATCAGTGAAGACATCGTCAACCGGACAGGCCTCCAGTAAGAAGACCGTGCTGATTCTCTTCGGCGGAGAATCTTCAGAGCACAAAATATCGAGAATATCAGCTTCCTCCGTGCTCTCCTGCATCGACAGAGAACGGTACGACGTTCTGACGGCAGGGATCACGGAAGGAGGCAGCTGGCTCCTGACGGGCGCGGATCTGACCCAGATCCGGGACGGCAGCTGGGAGCAGAGAACGGATAACCATCCCCTGGTGTTTTCCATGGACAGAGAGCACCGGGGCTTACTCTATTTTGAGAAAGGGCAGTGGAAGCCCCTTTCTGTCGACGTGGTCTTCCCCATTCTCCACGGAAAGAACGGCGAGGACGGAACGGTCCAGGGGCTCCTCCAGATGGCGGGCATCCCCTTTGTGGGCTCCGATGCAAAGGCATCGGCAGCCTGCATGGACAAAGCCATGACCAAGGCCCTGATCGAGCAGGCGGGAGTGGCCGCCATGGCCAAATGCTGCGTCATCCATCGGTCGGGCTGTGATCCTGAGGAAGCGGCGGAGGCGGCGGACGCCTTTTTCCGGGGAGAATATCCCCTCTTCGTCAAACCGGCCTGCGCCGGATCTTCGGTAGGGATCAACAAGGTCCATGACCGCGCGGAACTGGCTCCCGCGATCCGGATCGCCTTTGCAGAAGACGACAAGATCCTCATCGAGGAAGCCATCGAGGG
>CADBQT010000081.1 GCA_902796875.1 uncultured Eubacteriales bacterium | reverse complement strand
AATTTCTACACTATGAAGTTTTCAATGTGCGCGCCCGAAGCGGTCTCCCGCATTCCGGCGAGCTTTTTCATTATATGCGTATGGCATCCCCTTGTCAATAACTTTTTTTGCTTTTTTCAAGTTTTTTTTACCGGGTTTTTACGCCCTGTATTTTCCCCGTTTTCCCCTCTTGATTCTTCCTCTATTCCAGGATCTCATACATCCCTGCGGCGTCCTCCTTGCGGCAGGATTCCGTCAGGGCGCGCACCCTGGCTCTGAGGCTGCCGTTGCCGAACTGGATGAAGATCTCATCGCCGATGCTCACCTCTGTGCCCGGCTTTGCCGTCTTGCCGTTGATGCTGATCCTCCCCTGCTCGCAGGCCTCCTTGGCCACGGTCCTGCGTTTGATGATCCGGGAATTCTTCAGGAATTTGTCGATTCTCATGGATCCTCCCTCCCCCATCCCCGACAGGGCCGGGGGTATAATCGGTAAATAAAAAGCGGACAGCGCCGGCTGTCCGCTTTTATTGATGCTTCTGCTTATTTGTTCACTGCATCTTTCAGAGCCTTACCGGCTTTGAAAACAGGTGCCTTGGAAGCGGCGATCTTGATAACTTCGCCCGGCTTTCTCGGGTTTCTGCCCTGTCTGGCTTTTCTCTGACGTACTTCGAAAGTACCGAATCCGATCAGCTGGACCTTTTCGCCCTTCTTCAGAGCTTCCTCGATGGTCGTCACGAACGCGTTAACGGCCATTTCGGCTTCCTTCTTAGTGGATCCTGTCTTCTCTGCAACTGTTGCAATCAATTCTGCTTTGTTCATCAATAAATCCTCCTTATTCTTATGACAACGGTCTTTCGACCATTTTCACTGACTGCGTGAAACCGCTGTTTTCAGCGTACCTATTCTCCCATTTTTATATACGCTTGTCAACCGCTTTTCGTAAAAAAACATTGGAAATACTGGATTTATCCCCTTACCACAGCTTCAGGCGGTCGGCGACGGCCACCAGTTTTCTGCCCGCTGCGATCTCCAGCATCTCCTCCCGCAGAATGGTCCTGGTCTTAATGATCATCACCCCGTAGACGACGACGCCCACGGCGATGGCCAGAAGGGTCGCCAGGGTATTGCTCCCCAGGAGCATAAATGCTCCCTTGTATGTGGCGAAGACCACCACCCCCATGACCACAGAGGAGATCATGGGCTTGACCACAAGCTGGGAGAACCTGAACCGGGCCCCGGTGAACCGGAGCACGCAGATGAGATCCAGTGTCATGGCCACGATATAGGCGGCCATGGTCCCCAGGGGGGCTCCCACCACGTTGACTGCAGGCAGGGCAACCAGGGTCCAGGTCACCACCACTTTCACCAGAAGTCCGAGGAACAGGTTGATCACCGGCCAGACTTGCCGGCCCACACCCTGGAGGATCCCCGTCATAATGGTGATCAGGGCCAGAAGTATGAAGCTGAGGCCCAGCACCTGCAGGCTGGGGGCCGCGTTGGCCGCCGCCTCCTTCTGGGTGAAGAAGATCATCATCAGAGCCGGCTTGGCCAGGATCAGCAGCCCCGCCGCGCAGGGAAAGGCCAGTATGGTGGCCATGCGCAGGCCCAGTGAGATGGTCTCGTGCAGCTTCTCCGTATCCTTCAGTTTATTGGCCGCCGCCACCATGGGCACGATGCTTATGACGATGGCGCTCATGAGCACCTGGGGCAGGGCGATGATGGGCTCACAGAACCCGGTCAGCTGACCGTAGAGGGCCTTGGCTGTGGCGGCGTCGAACCCGGATTCCAGAAGCCGCCTGTTGACCACCGTAGCATCCACCAGGTTCACCAGAGGCATCAGGGTCGCTCCGATGGTGATGGGCACGGCGATGGCCAGCATCGCCTTTAATATGGCTCCGGCGGGCTCTCTACCCTCGCCTTTGCTCTCCGCCACCTGCCTGCGGATCCTGCTTCTGGAGCGGAGATAGATGATGAGCATCACCGCAAGCCCCCCGGCGGCTCCTGTGGATGCGCCGAAGCACACGCCGGCCGCGCCCCTTTGGAGGGGATCGGTGTAGACGGAAGCCATGAAAGTCCCCTGCATGAGCAGGAGAGCCAGCAGGATCCCGAACCCGACCCGGAAGATCTGTTCCACCACCTGAGAAAGGGCGGTGGGTCCCATGAGCTGCTGACCCTGGAAGTATCCCCGGTAGGAGGACATGATGGGCACCAGGAGCAGAGCCGGCGCCATCGCCTGCATGGCCATGGCCGAACCCTCCAGATCGATAGCCGCCGCAAAGGGCTTGGCGATAATGAACAGAACAAGGGCTCCGGCGAGCCCCAGGCCGATCATCAGATACCGGGAAATGTGAAAGACCCGGTCCGCCTCATCGTACCTGCCGATGGCGTACCGCTCCGACACCATCCGGGAAATGGCGATGGGAATGCCGGAGGTGGAGACCACCAGAAGGACAGCATACAGATTGTATGCCGGCGAATAGTAGGCCATGCCCGTATCGGTAATGATCCCGGCGACGACGATCCGGAAGACCGCGCCGATTACTTTGACGATGATGCCGGCGGCCGCAAGGACGGCCGCCCCTTTTATCAGTGATTTTTCTGTCATATTCCTTAATTGTATTACATGAGAGGAGCGATGATCCGGAGAGCTCTGCCGATGACTTTGCCCACCGGGCTGAAGGTCCTGCAGTTCTCCAGGGTGATCCTCTCGCACATATCCAGGGTATCCATGAAATCTTCTTCGATATCCTCTACCACCGGGTTGTTGTAGATATAAGCCGCACATTCGAAGTGAAGGTACAGGCTACGGTAGTCCATGTTGATGGTTCCCACCACCGAACGGATATTGTCGCTGGTGAACACTTTGGCGTGGACAAAGCCCGGAGTGTATTCGTAGATCTTGACCCCTCCGGTGATCAGTTCCCGGTAGTAGGTCCTGGCCAGCCAGTAAGCGTACTTCTTGTCCGGGATGTGGGGCAGGATGATCTTCACGTCGATCCCCCGCTGAGAGGCGTAGATCAGTGAATGGATCATGGTCTCGCTGAGGATGAGATACGGAGTCATGATGTGAACGTGCTCCGACGCCCGGTTGATGATATCCAGATAGACCTTCTCCCCTACCGGCTCGTCGTCCAGGGGACTGTCTCCGTAGGGAGCGATCAGGCCGCCCCGGTGCATATCCTCATCGATGGGCTGATCCGCCGCCACGATGTATTCCAGGTACTGTTCCCTTCCCGTCTCCCGAAGGTTCCACATCTGGAGGAACATGAGGGTGAAGCTGTCCACCGCGGCTCCCTGGACCATGATGGCCGTGTCCTTCCAGTGGCCGAACCGCACCTTGCGGTTGATGTACTCATCGGCCAGGTTCACCCCTCCGGTGAAGGCCACCCGTCCGTCGATGACCAGGATCTTCCGGTGATCCCGGTTGTTCTGATGGGTGGAAAGGAAGGGCACCATGGGCGAGAATTCCTTACACTGGATACCGCAGGCCTCCATCTCCTTGGGGAACTTCCTGGGAAGAAGGGACAGTGTGCAGGTGCCGTCGTACATGAGACGGACTTCCACCCCTTCCTCCGCCTTTTTCTTCAGGATCTCGAAGATGGCGTCCCACATCTCCCCTTTCTCGATGATGAAGTATTCCATAAAGATGAACTTCTCCGCCCGGTCAAGCTGGCGTAGCATCTCCCGGAATTTGTCCTCACCTAAGGGGAAGAACCGGACGCAGGCGTCCCGGTATGAGGGGAAGTTTCCTTCTTCGTAGATGTACTTGAACAGGCCGTACTCCTGCCTCGCCTCCACCATCTCCAGTTCCAGGGTCTCCCGGTCCGGCTGCAGATAATTCCGCTGCTGCTCCTGGAGCTCCATAGTCCTCTCTTTCAGACTGCTGGTCCCCGGCTGGATCCGGGTGTAGATGAACAATACGACGCCGAAGATGGGTATGGATGCGATGATCAGGATCCACGTCATCCTCATGGCGGAATCCTGCTTGGAATTGAGCAGATAGACGAGGATCAGGAAGGCCGAAAAGCCGACGACGTAGTTGACGGCGATGATCTGGGTTCCCAGAACAGCAAAACCGCCGAAGAGGACGATGATCTGCACCGCCATAAGCAGGGCGAACATGGTCGTCCGGCCAAAGAGCAGCTTCCACAGACCTTTCAGTCTCTTCGGCAGATGCCGTTCAGTTTTTTCCAGGTCATTCATCAAGGATCTCCCACTGCAGAACGATGGGTTCCGGCGACCGGTAATTCGGCATGTCCGGAATGGTCAGGTACGCCTTTGCGGTATAGACTCCCGGGGTCCTGGCCGAATTGCCTTCGTAACGGACGGTGGTCCCTTCCGGAAGCCCCACATAGTTCAGGTCTTTCTTTCTGCCGAAGAGGCGGCCCGTCTGCTGTTCTCCGTCCACCGTCATCAGGCTCACCGTTCTTCCCTTGCCGCCTCCGGCAAAGGGTCCGGCGTAATCCCATCTCACCCCGTTTACGTTATAGGGGGCCTTGTGGATCTCCCAGTCGGTCTCCAGGCTCTGAGGCGGATGGTAGTTGTCCTCGTCGTAGAGGAAGGTGGCCGACGCGTGATACCTGCCGGCCTCCACCGCCCGGTTCCCTTCGTAGATGGGCTCAAGGCCGTCCTCCAGACCGGTGAGGGTGATCTCCTGGGGCATTCCGCTGTAGACGAAGCCTTCCGCGGGTACCCAGGAAGCGGTGCTCATATCGTATTCTCTCTTCAGGATCTTCCACTCGAGAGGCTCCACTTCGGGAGCGTCGTAGTTGGCCGGATCGTCCATGACCAGTTTGGCCGTGGCCGTGTAGGTCCCCGCCTCGATGGCAGCGTTCCCCTCATAGACGGCCTTCATCCCCGCAGGAACATCCATGAGTTCGACGGTCTTCTCGTAGCCGTCGTAGGTAAAGTCGATCACATAGTTCCACTCCACATCGGATACATCCGGCACCGCCTTGGCGATGGTCCAGGTGCATCCCCGGATATCGGGAGCATCGTAGTTGGAACTGTCGGCGGAGATCACCGCCGAAGCGTGATACGTCCCGGCGTCGATGGCCGAGTTGTTCTCGTATTCGATCTCCACATCCGGCGGGAGTCCCGTCAGACCGACGACCTTGATCTTGCCGTCGTAGATCAGCTTCTCCGCCGCGACCCAGCGTACCTGGGAAGCGTCGATCTCCAGTTTGCCGATGCTCCAGCGATGAGGCTCGATGACCGGCGTGTTGAAGTTGGTGTCGTCCACCGGTGTGAGCACGGCGGAAGCGATGTATTCTCCGGCATCGACGCCCCGGTTGCCCTGATAGGTCACGTTCAGGGTCTCCGGCACGTCCATGAGACGGACCTCGTGCTCCTGTCCGTCGTAGACGAAGTCATCTCCCGTCTCCCAGGTGATCCCGGAAACGTCGATGTCCGCCCTGCCGATCTCCCAGGCGTACTGCAGGGGTGCAGGCGTCTTGTAGTTGTCTTCGTCCAAAGGCTTGAAGTTGGCCGTTGCCACATAGTGACCGGCATTCTCGGCCGCATTGCCCTCGTAGGAGACCACCACCGTGTCGGGAGCATTCTCCAGGAGCACCCGGTGGGTCCTGCCATCGTAGGAGAAAGTCTCGAATCCGGACCAGCGTGCTCCGCTCATATCGATCTGGGCCGGTTCGATGGACCAGGAATGGCCGTCGATCCGGGGAGCCTTGAAGTTTCTGGAATCCACCGGAGTCAGTGTTGCCGAAGCGTAGTAAGATCCGGCCTCCTGCTCCAGATTACCCTCGTAGGACACCTCCAGACCATCGGGAAGTCCCAGGATCTCCACCGACTTGTAGCCGCCGTCGTAGACGAAGTCTCTGGGATCGTCCCAGTAGGCATCGGTCACGTCGATGTCCGCCTTTTCGATCTTCCAGATCTGGCCCAGGACATCCGTCTCCCGGTAGTTGCCGTCTTCGGGGATCAGGATCGCCGTAGCCTTGTACTCTCCGGCTTCACTGGCCAGTTCCCCCTCATAGCGGACGGTCACTCCCTCGGGGACGCCGGCAAGGGCGATATGCTTCTCGCTGCCGTCGTAGACGAAGGGTTCCTGATAGTCCCAGTAGACCCCGCTGAGATCCAGCCGGCGGGGTTCCACCGCCCACTCGACTTCCATGGGATCCGGAGCCACGAAGTTTTTCTTATCCTTCACGTCGAAAGTGGCCCTGGCCCGGTAGACGCCGGCCTCTTCGGCCATATTCCCCGAGTAGGTGACGTTCACTCCCGAAGGAAGATCCGTCAGGGCGATGGCCTTGTTGGTGCCGTCGAAGACCCTGGATTCCCTGGTTGTCCACTCCGCTCCGCCGATGTCGTAGACCGCCTTGCGGATATCCCAGGTGAATTCCAACGGATCCGGCGTATAGTAGTTATCTTTATCGTTGGGGACGACATAGGCCGTCGCTTTGTAGGTACCGGCTTCGATCCCCTTGTTCCCTTCGTAGCGCACGGTGGCGTACTCGGGGAGACCGACCATCTTCACTTCATGGACGTTTCCGTCGTAGACGAAAGGTTCGGTCATATCCCACCCCGCCTCATGGAGAGGCAGATGGGCCTTCAGGATCTCCCACTTGCAGGGAGGCACATCCGGTTCCTCAAAGTTCTGTTCGTCGTAGTAGAAATAGGCCTTTGCTTCGTACTGTCCGGCGACGACGCCCCGGTTCCCTTCGTAGGTCACCATCACATCCTCGGGCAGATTTCTCAGCTCGATCCGCTTCTCCCTGCCGTTGTAGACGTAAGGGCTGCTGTAGTTCCAGCGCACCCGGCTCACGTCGAAGGTGGCTTTGCGGATCTTCCAGGGATGGTTGAGGAAGCCGAGAGGATTGTAGTTGTTCAGATCCTCCACGATCAGCTCAGCCCGCACGGAGTAGTCTCCCGCATTGGTCCCTGTATTGCCTTCATAAACGGCGCTGACGCCTTCGGGAAGTCCTTCCAGGTGGATCTCCTTCAGGGTCCCGTCGTAGATGGGATCCTCACAGGTCCACTTGGCCTCGGTCATATCGTGATCCGCCTTGCGGATCTCCCAGTCGAAGGACACGGGATCCGGGATCTCGAAGTTCACCGGATCGTCCACGGTAAAGGCTGCCCGGGCCGTGTACTTGCCCGCATCCGTGGCTGTATTTCCCGTATATTCCGCGGTCACTCCCTCCGGCAGAGCGCTCAGCTCCACCTTCTTGGGAGCACCGTCATAGGTGAATTCTTCCGGTCCTTCCCAGTGGACATCGCTCATGTCGTGGGTGGACTTGAGGATCTCCCATCTGCAGGGCTGGATCCCCTCCGGCCGGTCGAAGTTGTCGATATCGTAATCCAGACCTGCCGTTGCCGTGTAGGTCCCGGCATTTACCGCGTCCGCCCCGTCGTAATAGGCGACGGTCCCCTGGGGGAGTCCGTCCAGGCGCACGCTCTTCTCTTCCCCGTCGTATACAAAGGCTCCGAGATAGGACCAGTCCAGAGACTCCATGTCATACTTGCCCTTCTGGATCGTCCAGGGAAGCGGATCCACCGGATCCAGCGGCTCGTAGTTTTCCTCGTCACCGGACAGGATAGCCGTGGCCGTATAGTTGCCGGCCAGATTGGCTTTGTTTCCCGTATATTCCGCATGGACGCCTTCGGGAAGGCCCTCCAGCACGACGGTCTTT
>CADBQT010000080.1 GCA_902796875.1 uncultured Eubacteriales bacterium | reverse complement strand
CGGTTCGTATTTCTCGTCGTCATCGTCAGCTTTGCGGCCAGTTATGCCTTTGCCCATCTGCCGGGGCTCAGCGCCCTGTCCACGGGAAACCGCACCATCATGCTGACCATCGTCATATCCGCTGCGGCGGCGATCGTCCGTCCGGCGAGACAGAAACTGGAGATCCCCGGGGAGGATGAAAATGAATAACGATCTTTACATTTACATCTTCATCCTGACCATGGCCCTGGCCACTTACTTCTGCCGGGTCTTTGCCTTTGTGGTGGTCCGACACCCCATCGAGAACCGGTTCTTCCAGTCGTTCCTTTACTATGTGCCCTACGTGACCCTGGCGGTCATGACCTTCCCGGCGATCACCGAAGCCACCCAATCCCCTGTCGCCGGCGCGTGCGCTCTGGTGACGGGAGCGATCTGCGCCTGGTTCGGCGGCAATCTCTTCGTGGTGGCGGGCACCTGCTGCCTCACCGTATTCCTGGCGGAGCTCGTCATCTGACGTATGTTTATTCATGACCATACACCCGCTGGTTGTGGTATGATAAATACAAAGGAGGTGGCGATATGTCCATGGGAATCCATAATTTTTCCGATATCGGTAAACTGAACCGGGTGCTGATGCACAGGATCGGCCGGGAGGTCGAAGGTATCGTGCCCGATAATCTGGAAGTCATGCTCTTTGACGACATCCCCTACCTGAAAGCAGCGCAGAAGGAGCACGACCGGTACGTTGAGGTACTCAAGGAAAACGGTGTGGAGGTCTGCTTCTATACAGACGAAGCCGCAAAGGCAATAGCCGACGAGGAGGTCAGATCCGCGTTCGTCGACGAGTTCCTGGAGAGGAGCGATGTGACCTCAGAAGAGGTGCGGGAGATCCTTCGGGACTATCTTCTCGCAAAGGCACCGAAAGACCTGGTGGAAACCGTCATCGCCGGAGTCAAGAAATCCGACGTCAAGGAGACCAGCCGGGAGACCCTGGCGGACGTGATCTACGCATCGAATCTCTATTACCTCGACCCCATGCCCAACCTGTACTTTTCCAAAGACCCGGCGGCCTGCGTCGGCGAGGGCATTTGCATCAGCCACATGCTGATGAAGGCGAGGAGAAGAGAATCCCTTCTCATGAAGTACATCGTGGAGCACAATCCCGACTTCGCCCAGCCGGAGACGAAGCGGTGGTTCGACTACGACGATCCCCTCTCCCTGGAGGGCGGCGATATCATGATCCTCAACCGGGAGACCCTGGTGATCGGCCTGACCCAGCGGACGTCGGCCCTGGGCATCCAGAGCCTGGCGAAAAAGATCCTGGGCGACTCCACCTTCCGCAGGATCATCGTCTTCGACATCCCCAAGCGCCGGGCCTTCATGCACCTGGACACGGTGTTCACCATGATCGACTACGATAAGTTCACCATCCACAGCGAGATCCTGGATGCGGTGAACATCTACGAGATCCGCCTGAACAAGGACGGCGAAGTGGAGTTCTCCACCGTGACCGAGTCCATGGCGGACATGCTGAAAAAGCTTCTGGGTGTCCCAGCGGTCAAGCTGATCCACATAGGCGGCAACGATTCCATGGCAGCCCAGCGTGAGCAGTGGAACGACGGAACCAACACCCTGTGCCTGCGGCCGGGGAAGATCATCACCTATGACCGGAACTACATCACCAACAGCGTCCTGGAAAGCAACGGGCTGGACGTGATCACCATCCCCAGCGCCGAGCTCTCCAGAGGGCGGGGCGGCCCGGGGTGCATGAGCTGCGCCGTGAACCGGGACGATCTGTAGGATCGAAACTCAATCAGAAACACAAAAGAGGGTCGGACCTTGCGGGTCCGACCCTCTTTATCGTTAGTGTTTGGTGTTCCGTGACGGGCTCGAACCGCCGACCTATTGGTTGTGACCCAATCGCTCTCCCAGCTGAGCTAACGGAACCGGTGAGGACAGTATAACACAGAAAAGACGGGCGTTGGCAGGAAAATAAAAAAAAGAAAATATTAAATTTTCAAAAAACTCTTGCAAATACTTTAACGCGGTGCTACAATAAGGATGACCAAAGAGAAAGGGGAAGCCCGGATCTTAGGTAAAAGAAAAATAAAGGACGAAACGAGTGGAAACGGAGTGGTCT
>CADBQT010000079.1 GCA_902796875.1 uncultured Eubacteriales bacterium | reverse complement strand
GGTGAACCGGAGCGGCAAGGAGACCTCCGTGGATGTCTCCATCATCGCCGACTACGGCTGCAATATCCCGGCAGTGGCCTGGGACATCCAGGAGAACGTGAAGAATGAGATCCGGCATATGGTCGGACTGGACGTCAGCGCTGTGAACATCCACGTTCAGGGCGTGGATATGAGATCCGGAGAAGAAGATTATGACCAGAATTGAAGCCAGAGAGATCCTGATGCAGATCCTCTATGAGATGGATGCTTCCGGTGAAATGGACCTGGAGACCGCCCGCCGTCTGGCCGGAGAACGTCTTGCCGGGAATCATATCCCGCGGGGCACGGAGCTTCTGGAGGAGATCATCGAGCACCTGGAAGAGATCGACAAGACCATCAATGGATGCAGCAGCCGGTGGAAGACCAGCCGGATGCCCAAGGTGGACCTGGCCATCATGCGACTGGCGATCGGAGAGATCCGGTTTGCCGACGATATCCCCGATGCGGTGGCCATCAACGAAGCCATCAACATCGCGAAGAAATACAGTACGGAACAGTCCGCCAAATTTATTCACGGCGTGCTGGGAGCAGTAGTGAAAAATGGATAACACAGGTTATGTGCTGGGAATCGACACCAGCAACTACAAGACCTCCGTGGCCGTATTGAACCGGGACAGCATCGAATGCGATCTCAGGCGGTTTCTCGAGGTCAAAGAGGGAGAACGGGGCCTTCGCCAGTCGGAGGCGCTGTTTCAGCATGTGCGGAACCTTCCTGAGATGATCGAGGATATGAAGAAGTCCTTCGACGGAGAGTTCTGCGGCGTGGCCTATTCCTCCAAGCCCCGGCCGGTGAACGATTCCTACATGCCCGTGTTTCTGGCAGGAGAGGGAACGGCCAGATCCATCGCCGCCGCACTGGACGTGCCGGTGATCTCCTTTTCCCATCAGGAAGCTCATATTCAGGCCATCAAATCCTATACGGAGATGAGCGACATGGAGGAGTTCCTGGCCTGTCACTTCTCGGGAGGGACCTGCGAGGTCCTTCACGTGACCACGAAAGATGAGGATCCTCCCCAGATCTCCGAAGGATTTCAGCGGATCGGGGGCGAAGGATTCTTTTACGATATCGATATCGTTGGCGGATCCCTGGATATCTCCTTCGGCCAGGTCCTGGACCGGGCGGGGGTAGCCATGGGATTTCCCTTCCCCGCAGGGAAGAAGATGGACGATATCGCCGTAGCCACCAAGCGGGAGACGAAAATGCTCACGCCAGTGCGCGTGTATGACGGACAGATCAATCTCTCCGGCATCGACACCCAGATCAAGAACAAATTGAAGGCCCTGTCCGGATCCGGATCTTTCTTTTCCACGGATCCTCAGACCAGGGACGAACTGATCCGGGAGATCTTCGTCCGGCTTTCCGACGGCATCGCCGAGATGCTCCGGCAGGCCTCCAAAAAGACGGGACTCAAGGACATCATCATGTCAGGAGGGGTATCTTCCAGCCGGTTCATCCGCAGCTACATCAGCGATGAGCTGGAGAAAGAAGATGTCATCGTCTATTTCGACGAGGACGAAAACGAACTGTCCACGGACAACGCTGTGGGAACGGCCCTCCTGGGAGGAAAATATTTATGGGACGCGCTCCGGTAAAAGTCGGACAGCTGAATCAGTACATCGGCAGGATCCTGAAGACGGATCCCATCCTGTCGGATGTATCCGTGGTGGGAGAGATATCCAACCTGAAGTTCCATAATTCGGGCCACGTGTATTTCTCCCTGAAGGACCAGAATTCCCGGGTCAACTGCTTTTTGCCGTCCCGGGTGTTCCCTCAGATCAAATGTCCCATGGAAGAGGGGATGGAGGTGGTGGCCTCCGGGTATGTCTCCGTCTACGAACGGGGAGGGTATTACTCCCTCAACGTAATGGACCTGGAAGTCTACGGCATCGGCCAGCTTGCGGTCCAGTACGAAGAACTGAAGAAGAAACTGGCGGCGGAGGGACTCTTCGACGCCGATAAAAAGAAAGAGCTGCCCCCATACCCTGAGGTGGTGGCCGTGGTCACTTCTCCCACAGGAGCGGCGGTCCAGGATATCCTGAAGATCATCAAAGGCCGGAATCACATGGTCAACGTGCTGATCTGCCCCGTCCTGGTGCAGGGACCGGCGGCGGCCCAGGATATCGCCTCCGCCATCGATGAACTGAACCGGGACCATCCCGAGGTGGATGTGATCATCACCGGCAGAGGGGGAGGCTCCATGGAGGAGCTTTGGGCCTTTAACGAGGAAGCGGTGGCCCGGAGCATCTATCGGTCGAAGATCCCGGTGATCTCCGCCGTGGGTCATGAGACGGACGTGACCATCGCCGATTTCGTCAGCGATGTTCGGGCGGAGACCCCTACGGCGGCGGCCCAGATGGCCGTGCCGGACACGGAACAGCTGGATGAACTGGTAGAGTATTACCGTCAGAAGCTGACGGAAGACCTGCTTCTTCAGGTGGAATCCCGCCGGCAGAAGCTGGAAGCCGCAAGCCCCAAGGCCTTTGCATCGGGGATCCAGACCCGCATCGCCTACGAGCAGATGAATCTGGATCAGCGGATGGAGGAGATGACCGCATCCCTTCAGGGCCGTGTGAGCACCGCCTCTCAGCGGGTGGATCTTCTGGGAGAGATCCTGGAGACGGCAAGTCCCTTCGGGATCCTGTCCCGGGGATATTCCATCGTCACGGGAGAGGACGGGAGCATCGTCCGCAGGGCGGAAGAGATGAGCAAAGGTGATAAGGTCCGCATCACCACCGGGCAGGGAAGTGCCCAGGCGGAGGTGCTGGAAGTGAATAAGGAGGACGAATCATGGGCAAGAAAAAATCTTCCTTCGAAGAATCGCTGAAAAAGCTGGAACAGGCCGGTGAAAAGCTGAGATCCACTGACGTTCCTCTGGAGGAAGCCATCGAGAGTTACCGCAAAGGGCTGGAAGCCTATCAGGAGTGTCGTGAGATCCTGGATAATGCTGTCCAGGAGATCGAGACCCTCACCAAGGAGAAATAGTCATGATCAATCATACCTTTGACGAGTACAAACGGTATCTGGAAGAGCATCTGACGGATCTTCTCCCGGACATCGACCACAAGAGCATCACCCTCTACGATTCCATGAAATACAGCATCGAATCCGGAGGTAAGAGGATACGTCCCGTCCTGCTGCTGGCGGCCTGCGAGTTTACCGGCGGCAGACTGGAGGAGGCGTTGCCCTATGCCTGCGCTGTGGAGTACATCCATACCTATACCCTGATCCACGACGATCTGCCCTGTATGGATGACGACGAGCTTCGCCGGGGGATCCCCACCAACCACAAGGTCTACGGGGAGGCGGTGGCTACCCTGGCGGGAGACGGTCTTCAGTCGGCGGCTTTCGAGGTGATGAATCAGGATATGCTCCTGTACTTCGACGATCCCGAAGCCCTGAAGAAGAGAGTTAAGGCGGCCTACGAGATCAGCAAAGGCTCCGGCTGCCGGGGCGTGGTCGCCGGTCAGATCGCCGATATGGAGGCGGAAAACAAGAGCACCTCTGCGGAGCTTCTGGATTTCATCCATCTGCACAAGACGGCTGCCCTGATCATCGCATCCATCCGGGCCGGCGCCCGGCTGGGGGATCCGGATCCGGAAATGCTGACCAATCTCACCGTCTATGGAGAGAATCTGGGTCTGGCCTTCCAGATCGCCGACGACATCCTGGATGTGGTGGGCGACGAGAATGAGATGGGCAAGAAGACGGGAGCGGACAAAGCCAACGAGAAGACCACCTACCCGTCAGTCTATGGCCTGGAAGAATCCCAGCGCCGGCTCCAGGAGGCCACGGACAAAGCCCTGGAGGCCCTGGCCCCTTACTACGACAATGCGGAGCTGTTCAACCAGCTGGCCGTCACCCTGGCGAAACGAGGAAACTGATATGAACGATTATCTGGCTAAACGGGATTTCCCCGCGGAGCTGAAGACGATGACCCCCAAGGAGCTGGAGGTCCTCGCCTTTGAGATCCGCGATTTTCTCGTGGAGTCCGTATCGAAAACCGGCGGTCATCTGGCATCCAACCTGGGAGTGGTGGAGATCTCCATTGCTCTTCACCGGGTGTTCGATACCCCCAAGGATAAACTGATCTGGGATGTGGGCCATCAGTCCTACGTCCACAAGATCCTTACCGGCCGCGTCGGCGAGTTCGAAGGCCTTCGTACCATGGGAGGCATGAGTGGATTCCCCAAGCGCAAAGAAAGCGAATACGACGTCTTCGATACGGGGCACAGCAGCACATCCGTGGGGCTGGGTCTTGGTCTTGCCGTTGCCCGGGATCAGAAAGGGGAGGACTACCACGTGGTCTCCGTCATCGGTGATGGAGCCCTTACCGGCGGACCTGCCTTCGAAGCCCTGAACAATGCGGGCCACATGAACACGGATCTCATCGTGATCTTAAACGACAACGGGATGTCCATTTCCCCCAACACGGGAGGACTGTCCCGCCACCTGGGGAGCATCCGGACCTCCGCCGGCTATTCGGCAGTGAAGAACCAGGTGAAGAAGGGGGTGTCCCGGGTGCCGGTCATCGGCGAAGACATCGTCTCCGGGATCCACAACGCCAAGGACAGGATCAAATATGCGATGATCGACGGGATCATCTTCGAGGAACTGGGATTCACCTACATCGGGCCGGTGGACGGTCACGATATCCGGGAGATGTGCCGGGTGCTGGAACGGGCTAAGTCCGTGGAAGGCCCGGTGCTGATCCACGCCCTGACGAGAAAAGGGAAAGGCTATACTCTTGCTGAAGAAAACCCGGAGAGCTTCCACGGGATCGGACCCTTCGATCCGGATACGGGAGCACCGAAAAAGAAAAGCGCCGGAGCATCCTGGTCGGATGTGGCCGGCAACAAACTCCTCCAGATCGCCGAGAAGAGGGAGGAAGTGGATGTGGTCTGCGCCGCCATGATCGAAGGCACGGGCCTGAATGATCTTGAGGAACGTTTTCCGGATCGGGTCTTCGATACGGGGATCGCCGAGGGCCATGCGGTGACCTTTGCCGCAGGTCTGGCGGGAGCCGGGCGCAAGCCTTTCGTGTTCATTTATTCCACTTTCCTTCAGCGGGCCTACGACCAGATCCTCGAGGACGTCTGTCTCCAGGATCTTCCCGTGGTCTTCTGCCTGGACCGGGCCGGCGTTGTGGGCGCCGACGGGGAGACCCACCACGGGATCTTCGACATGACCTGGCTTCGGACCATGCCGGGAATGTGCCTTCTGGCTCCGGCGGATGGAAATCAGCTGGAGGAGATGATGGACTACGCTGCGGAATGTGACGGCCCTGTAGCCATCCGCTATCCCAGAGGAGAAGCCGGAATCATCGAGGGCCTGGGCGCCTTCGTTCCCGGTAAGAGCCAGACCCTTCGGGAGGGGACGGATGTGTGCCTCTGGGGCGTGGGCTCCATGACGACGGTCGCTTTAGAAGCGGCCGGGATCCTGGAAGAAAAGGGGATCTCCGCCACCGTGGTCGACATGGCCACCGTCAGCCCCATGGACAGGGATCTTCTCCACCGCCATGCCGGATCCCATAAGCTTATGGCCACCATCGAGGACAACATCCTCTCCGGCGGCGTGGGAGAGGCCATCGCGGCGGAAGTGGCCGGCGAGGACATCGACATCATTCGGTTCGGATGGCCGGACCGGTTCATCGAACACGGATCCAGGGAAGACCTGTGTGAAAAGTACGGTCTGACCCCCGCCGCCGTGGCAGAAAGGATCATGAAAGACATTGAAGGAAAGGCTTGACATCATCCTGGTGGATAAGGGACTTTTCCCCTCCAGGGAACAGGCAAAGACCTCCATCATGGCCGGGCTGGTCACTGTGGACGGACAGATCTCCGACAAACCGGGAACGAAGATCGATGTGGAGTCAGAGATCGCCGTCAAGGATACGGCCTGTCCCTACGTGAGCCGGGGCGGACTGAAACTGGAGAAGGCCATCGCATCCTTTGGGATCGATCTTACCGGTGCAAAGGCTGTGGATATCGGGGCTTCCACCGGCGGATTCACCGACTGTATGCTCCAAAAGGGCGCATCCAAAGTCTGGTGCATCGACGTGGGCTACGGTCAGCTGGACTGGAAGCTGCGCAATGACCCCCGCATCGTCAACATGGAAAAGACCAACGTCCGGTATCTTGAAGTGGATGAAGTGGGACGGGACATGGACTTTATCTCCATCGACGTCTCATTTATCTCCCTCCAGCTGGTCCTGCCGGTGGCGGCGGAGCTTCTGGGAGAGGAAGGCCGGCTGGTCTGTCTGGTCAAGCCCCAGTTCGAGGCGGGAAGAGACCAGGTGGGAAAGAAGGGGATCGTCCGGGATCCCAGGGTCCACAAACAGGTCATCCGCAAGGTCATGGGCTACGGAGAAGAGGTGGGATTACACCCCTGCGGCCTTGATTATTCCCCGGTTACGGGAGCTCGCGGAAATATCGAATATCTCCTTTTCATGGAGAAGAAACTATGCCATAATAGTATCGATGTGGACCGGACGGTGGAGGAAGCTCACGCCGATCTGGCACGTAAATAAACGGTTCAAATTGTCAAAGGAGATTCGGAAATGAAAGTATCGAACAGAGTTGCAGCCATGCAGTTTTCCCCCATCAGAAGGTTCAACACCTATGCTTTCGAAGCGGAAGCTGAGGG
>CADBQT010000078.1 GCA_902796875.1 uncultured Eubacteriales bacterium | reverse complement strand
GCATGCGACCTGGAACAGTGGACAAAAGGTTTTCTGACGGAAGATGCGGAGATCGGTGATGAGGTCACCGTGGAGACCGTCGTCGGCAGAATGGAAAAGGGAACCCTCATCGATGATGCCCCCTACTATGATCACGATTACGGTCACTTCGTGCCGGAACTGATCGAAGTGGATAAGGTGCTCAGAAAAGAGATGGCAGAGATCGGAGGTGACGAATAATGACATTGGCAAAAGACTATGCATCCGTAATGGGAAGATCCAACGAGATCCAGAAGGAAGCGCTGGGACTGGACTATGCGGATTTCGAAACCTCTCCCATCGCATTCGATTACGATAAACTGATGACCTCCACGGGCTATACCCTGGAAGAGGTCAACCGTGTACAGAGTCAGTTCGGCGTTGGCAACACTCCCCTCCTGGAGGCGAGAAACATCACCAAGCTGGCGAGAAAGTACGCCAAGCCGGGGTACGGCGCCCGCATCTTCATCAAGGATGAAGCGGCCAACCCCTCCGGCTCCTTCAAAGACAGAAGAGCCGCCTGCGCGGTATACCACGCGAAGAAACTGGGATACAAAGGCGTCATGGCCGCCACCTCCGGAAACTACGGTGCGGCGGTAGCCTCCCAGGCTGCGATCCAGGGACTGAAGTGCATCATCGTCCAGGAGTGCTATGACTCCAAAGGCGTGGGCCAGCCGGAGATCGTGGAAAAGGCAAGAAAGTGCGAAGCCCTCGGCGCCGAGGTCGTACAGCTGACCGTCGGACCGGAGCTGTTCTACTCCTTCCTGTCCATCCTGGAGGATACGGGATACTTCAACGCTTCCCTGTACTCCCCCTTCGGCATCGCCGGCGTGGACACCCTGGGATATGAGATCGTCATGCAGTGCCGTGACAAGCTGGGCAAGGATCCGGATATGGTGGTCTGCACCACAGCCGGCGGCGGCATGACCACAGGAACGGCCAGAGGCGTGAGAATGGCTGGCTGCGACGCGGAGATCGTGGGCGCATCCATCGACCTGTCCGGCCTTTCCATGGCATCGGATGTGGACTTCAACAAAAAGTCCTGCACCACCGGTCATACGGGATTCGGCGTTCCCTACGCCACGGATCCGGACCACTCCGACGTGCCCAGATCCGCTGCCCGTCCTCTGCGGTACATGGATCGTTACGTCACCATTACCCAGGGCGAGATCATGGAGATGACCGAAATGCTGGCTCAGCTGGAAGGCATCGAGAGAGGCCCGGCGGGACAGACGTCCCTGGCGGCAGCTTTCTCCCTGGCGCAGGAGCTTCCCGAGGACGCCATCCTGGTGGTTTCCGAAACGGAATACACCGGCGCCGGCAAGCACGTGCAGCCCCAGCTGTGGTTCGCCAAGCAGAACGGCATCGAAGTCAAGCTGGGCGACCCCAATGACGAGGTCCCGGGCAAGAGCGTCGTGCTGCCCTCCAGCCCTGCCCTGTTCCAGTACAAGGAAGCGGACATCGATCGTTTCCGCGCATCCCTGATCAAGAAGGCCGTGAAGAAGGCGGGCGTCAAGCCCTCCGACACGGATCTGGAGTTCCTGGCGGAAGAGACCAAGACGGACGTGGATTTCGTCAAGGCGACGCTGGAAGCCGAAGGGCTGCTGTAAGAAAGAGTTGTACGACTTGTGGCTAGCCGATCGCGCCCTGTCGGGCGCTCTCGGGCCACAAAAGCATAAGGAGTCCCATCAACTCACAAACGTTCGTTGTGGCGACTCCATTATACGACGAAGGAAAGGATTGAAGGATGAAAAGAGAAGACGATTTTGCGAAACGCAGAGAGCATATTGCGAATCTGACGGACGAAGAACTGTACGACCGGTTTTGGGAACTGACCGAGCAGGTCGTCGCTCCCCTGCTGGAGCTGGGAAAAAAGAACACCACGCCTTCCGTGGAAAGAGCCGTTCTGCTGAGAATGGGCGTATCCTCCCTGGATACCCAGAAGATCGTAGAAGGCTGCATGGACAGAGGTCTCATGGGCCAT
>CADBQT010000077.1 GCA_902796875.1 uncultured Eubacteriales bacterium | reverse complement strand
GAGTGGATCCGGTCAAGTCCTGCCGCCTTCAGCTCGGCATACTCCTCCGCCGTGGACCGGGACAGATTCTCCGCCCGGCCGTAGGATGTGATCCGTCTGATCTGGGGAAAGACCTGACGAAGATAGACCAGAACGTCGGTGAGCCGGCCGCTGCTCAGGGCGGTGCTGTTTCCGTCCTGAAGGAAGACGTTTTCCCCGCCGTTGATCAGCCAGTTGGCCACCGTGTACATGCACTGACGCTCGTCATCATCGGCAAGGGATGCCAGTTCTCCGTTGATCCCGTCGATGTCCCAGGCGCTGCCCCTGCCTTTGCATGCGTATTTCCTCACTCGCTCCGCCCAATAGGCGATGTTGTCGATATCCTCCCGGATGCTCTCGGCGCTGTAGGCCCTGAATTTCGTGTGGCGATACAGCTGGCAGAACCTGCACCTGTTCCAGGTGCATCCGTTGGTCACCTGGATCAGCAGGCTTCCGGCTTCGCTGGGGGGCCTGATCGGGCCGATCCGAAAGAGTCGCTCTCCCATGGTCATCTCCTCCCTGGCTCCCGCCTATTTCCTGAGATAAGCTGCGGACACGGGAAACTCGAAGTAGGTATCCGGGTAGGGCTCATCCCGGAGGGTGAAGTGCCACCACTCGCATTCAAAAGGCGCAAATCCGCTTCTCTTCATGATCCCCTGAAGGAGCATGCGGTTGTCGTACTGCTCGTCGGTCACCTCATCACCCCGGTAATCGGGATGGGAGATCTCACTGAACATATCGAAGGGACTTCCCATGTCAAGTTCCTTTCCCGTCTGCATATCCAGAAGGGTCAGGTCGATGGTGCTCCCCCGGCTGTGGGTGGACTGGCTGGCGATGTATCCTTTGGAGAACAGTTCCGCTTTCTCAAGGTCCGGATAGAAATAGGGTTTCATCCGAATGTCCGTATCCTCGATCCCCCACAGGACGAACTGGCGGACAGCTCCCGCCGGCCGGTAGGCATCGAAGACCTTGAGCCGGTACCCCATGACGTAGGCCTCGCTACTGGCCGTCTCCAGGGCCCGGGCCGCCTCGACGGTCATCAGGGCACAGGGCTCCTCATAGCCGTCTATACGGTCTCCGATGAAATTGTAACTGGAATAGTACCGTATCTCCTGAACGATCCCGGGAACGAGATCCGCCAGAATCACGAATCCCGAGGCATCCATGGTCACTTTCTTTTTGAGATCCGTCTCTGTCATGGTGTCTTCTCCCAACACTTGGTCATCGGGCTCACTATTTCCCGTCACCCTGCTCAACTTCTTTGATGTCGCTTTCGGAAGCTTCCTTCAGAGAATAGGTATCGAAGGCCGGCTCCGTAGGCAGCTGGATCTCGATCTGCGTCAGTTTCGCCAGCCGGATGGAGGCGTCGGCGATCTCCAGATCGAAGACGTGTCCTCCCTTCGTCCGATCCCGGGACAGGAAGTGGACGTGCCATCCCGGGGCATTGATCCCGTCCATGTAGTCGGGGTAATAGATGCACACCATGGTCCCGTCGACTTCCTCGAAGGCGAAGTCCTTCTGGTTTTTGGACAGGATGGTCTTCAGATCCACATGGTGGGACCTATAGGGGGCTTCCGAACGGGCGCAGACCCTGGTGAACCGGCCGTCGATCCGGGCGACGTGCATGCTGTTCAGTCCGAAATCCTCCTCGATCTTCATGGTGAGCAGCTCCTTGAGTTTTTCCATGTCCGGGATATCGCTGACACTGAACCCCCCGGTCCGGTCTGCCTTTGCGACGGAAGCAAAAGGCACACCCATGTCCGGATCCGCCGGCCATGCATTGCCTTCTTCGTCGGCCCGGTAGCACTCTCCGTCCACCACGATCATCTCGCCGTTGACGTCCTCGAAGGTGCCCAGCCCCAGATCACCGTGTTCGATCAGTTCCTTCACCGTTACCACGGCCCGGGAGTAACCCAGGGCCAGGGCCTGAAGCGTCGATATCTGATAGATCTTCACTGTCTTTTCTCCTTTGATCTTTGGACCTGTCCGTCCCTGTCAGGTTCAGATTTTCATGCAATAGCGGCCTTCGTGTATACCCTTGTATATTTGCGGAAATTATACCATTTCGGGGCAGCTCTGTCCATTGGATCGCCGGGTGTTCACAACACCTGTTTGGCCTGGGTTGTAAGATCGTCTATTCCAGAAATCCCTCACTCAAAAAGTGAGAATCCGGAAATTTCAGATCTGCGTTTACAACAGTTTCCAGAGTAGAAGACCCGGGATGCATGGGCATGCACTGACCGCCGTGCAAACGAGCCTGCGAGACGGACGATCTTACGAATAATTCGTCGGTTTCACGACCAAGTTACGGACTACTGTGCCCCGGAATGCCTTTGCAAAGGCAGAAGTCTCCTCTGCCCCCAACTCTCCGTTGAGCTGCGATAAAGCAAAAAACCGATCTCTCACTTTTTGGGAGACAAAATTTCGGAATCCCATGATTCACAATCCATGGCGTGCATAACCATGCAGATTCGGCGCATAAACAACCGGCCACCTCTTCCCCATTACCCCTGGGCCGGGGGACGGTTCCGCTCAAAACGGCGATAAAGAATGAACGCGAGGAAAAAGGTGAGCAGTTCCGTCACGGGAAAGGACAACCACACTCCGTTCATACCCCATACTTTTCCCATGACGAGGACCGCCGCAGAGATCACCACCAGACCGCGGGCGACGGAAATGACCATCGAGGCGGCCGCCTGCTCCACGGACGCCATCATTTGAGCAAGGGTCATATTGACGCCGCACAGGATAAAGCCGATATAGTACAGCCTGATCCCGGGGATGGCGATCTCGGCAAGACGGTCGTTGTGT
>CADBQT010000076.1 GCA_902796875.1 uncultured Eubacteriales bacterium | reverse complement strand
GCAGGAGCGGCGCTGTCGGCGATGAACAACGTGCTGATCCACCTGTTCAGAAAGGATGAGACCTACGTCTGGAAGATGTACATCAGATCCTTCAGACAGAATCTGAAACAGGGGATGGCGCTCGGACTTCTGTATCTGGGCGTGGGCATCCTCATCGTCGTGGAACTGCTCATGCTGCGGGGTCTGGATTCTCCGGCGGCAACGGTGATGATGATCGTCCTCACCGTGCTGGGGATCTGCATCTACGTGACGGGGGTCTACGCCTTCGCTCTGCAGTCCAGATACGAGAACACAGTGAAGGGAACCCTGAAGAACGCTGCGGGCCTGGCCCTTTCCCATCCGGGAAGGAGCCTGGGCATGGTGGCCATATGGGCAGCCTGGGCGGTACTGCTGTGGTACATCCACGGCATCGCCCTCCTGGTTTTCGTGATCTACGGACTGTCCCTTCCGGCCTTCTTGTGCACCATGATCTACGATCCGATATTTCAGAAGATGGAAGCGGACAATGAGCAGGAAACTTGAGGAAGGAAGAGCCTACGAGCTTCGGGAGGAAAAACGGTTTCCCCGAACGCTGCGGCCGGCAGTCCACCTGGCGCCCAGGATCGGATGGATGAACGACCCCAACGGGTTTTCCCGGTACGGGGACAGATACCATCTCTTCTACCAGTACAACCCCTACGGGACGGACTGGGGAGCGCCTTTCTGGGGACACGTGGTCAGCGAAGACCTGGTGACCTGGGAGCATCTGCCGGCAGCCCTGGCGCCGGATGAGGATTACGACCGGGACGGATGTTTTTCCGGAACGGCCATCACCCACCCCGACGGACGTCACATGGTGATGTACACAGGATTCGTCCTCGACGAGGAGGATCCGCAGGGGAGAGGGATCCAATGCCAGTGCCTGGCGTGGGGCGATGGCAGGGAGTACGTGAAATCTCCCGCCAATCCGGTGCTCACCGGAGCGGACCTTCCCCGGGGAGGAGACCCTCACGAGTTTCGCGACCCAAGGCTCTGGCAGGAAAAGGACGGAACATACCGCGTCCTCCTGCCCAACAACGATCCCGAGAGAGGCACCCGGCTGCTGATCTATCGCAGCGACGATGGAGAAAGCTGGTCCTCCGGCAAAGTCTTCCTGAAAAACGAAGACCGGCTGGGATGGATGTGGGAGTGCCCGGACCTCTTCTCCCTGGACGGCAAGCAGGTGCTCCTGCTGTCCGCCATGGATGAGGCCCCCAACAAGAGAGTGTACGCTCTACTGGGGGAAGTGGATCGGGAAAAGGAAGCTTTCCTCAAGGAGAGCGCCCGGATCCTGGATCAGGGCTTCGACTTCTACGCCCCTCAGACGGTGGAGACGGAAGACGGAAGACGAATCCTGATCGGGTGGCTTCAGAATCCGGACACAGCGGGGGACAGGCCCAAGGACCTTCCCTTCTGCGGAATGATGAGCCTGCCCAGAGAGTTGAGGCGAGAGGGAGGCAGGATCCTCCAGCGACCGATCGGGGAGCTGGAAGCATACCGGACCGAGCCGGTGATCCGAAGAGACCTTCGTCTGGAGGACGAAGAGATCCGGATCGACGGCATCACGGGAAGGGTGCTGGATCTGGAACTGAACCTCCGGCCGGAAGAGAGGGGATTTCGCTCCTTCGCCCTCCGGTTCGCCCGCAAAGGCGACAGCTGGACCGAGTTCCGGTTCGAGCCCGAAGACGGCCTGATCTTCCTCGACCGAAGCCGGGCGGGCCCGGAAAAAGCCACCTTCCACCGGAAGCAGATAAAGATCAGAGGCAATGGAGAAGAGCTGCAGCTACGCATGATCCTGGATCGGTACAGTGCAGAACTCTTCATCGATCAAGGAGAAAACGTCCTGTCCACCCTGGTGTATGCGGACAGCGACGCGGAAGATATCACCTTCAATGTTAGCGGAAGCGCGATCATGGATATCGCCAAGTACGGAATAAAGGAGAAATAAAATGGCAAGTTTATCTTTAAAAGGAATTCAGAAGATCTATCCCAACGGATACCATGCGGTAACGGACTTCAACCTGGAAGTCGAGGACAAGGAATTCATCATCTTCGTCGGCCCCTCCGGCTGCGGTAAATCCACCACCCTGCGTATGATCGCAGGTCTGGAAGACATCTCCGAAGGAGAATTCAAGATCGACGGCGTTCTCATGAACGATGTCGAGCCCAAGGACAGAGACATCGCAATGGTATTCCAGAGCTACGCCCTCTATCCCCATATGACGGTCTACGACAACATGGCCTTTGCCCTGAAGCTGAGAAATGTCCCCAAGGACGAGATCGACAAGAAGGTCCGTGAAGCGGCCAAGATCCTGGATTTGGAGAAGCTGCTCGACCGTAAGCCCAAGGCTCTGTCCGGCGGACAGCGTCAGCGTGTGGCCATGGGCCGCGCCATCGTCAGAAGCCCCAAGGTCTTCCTCATGGACGAGCCTCTGTCCAACCTGGACGCCAAGCTGAGAGTCCAGATGCGGACCGAGATCTCCAAGCTCCACGAGAAGCTGGGAACCACCATCATCTACGTCACCCACGACCAGACGGAAGCCATGACCCTGGGTACCAGGATCGTCGTCATGAAGGACGGCATTGTGCAGCAGATCAACACTCCGGATCACCTGTACAACAAGCCCTGCAACCTGTTCGTCGCCGGCTTCATCGGATCTCCCCAGATGAACTTCATCGACGCGGATGTGAAGATCGATGGAGACGACGTCGTCCTGAAGGTAGGGGACAACGAGCTGAGAGTTCCCGATGACGAGCGTCAGGTCCTCATCGACGGTAACTACGACGGCAAGACGGTGGTCCTGGGCATTCGTCCCGAGAACATCTCCGACGATCCGGAATTCCTGGCTGCCCATCCGGACAGCACGGTGAAATCCACGGTCAAAGTCCACGAGATGCTGGGCGCCGAAGTCTTCCTGTACTTCGATGTGGACGGAACCCAGATGACGGCGAGAGTCTCCCCGGAGACTCAGCTGAAGGCCGGCTCCGAAGCCACCTTCGCTCTGGACATGGAGAAGATCCACCTCTTCGACAAGGAGACGGAGCTGAACCTGCTCCATCAGGAGTAAGACGGGACCGCAATGGAGTTGCATTATCAGGAGGCCCGACGTGGGGCCCTCCGGGAATACAGAGAAGCAAAAGCCAGAGGGGAATCGCCTTATCCGCTCCATCTGGATGAGGTGATCCCCTCGGCAAAATCTTCCTCGGGACAGTCTCTGGGTCTGGAACAGATCCCCTTGGCATTGATCATCGGGACGAAGACCGCGGCCAGAACCAATGCCTTTGCGCGAAACTTCCTGCCCCTTCTCGACGGCAAGTCGGAGTTCGCCGCCAAGTGGGTGTCCCTGTGCGAGGCCCATCTCAGCGAAGGGATCCGGGAGCCGGTGAAGGTGTACGAGTACCGGAACCGCTTCTACGTGGAGGAAGGGAACAAGCGGGTCAGCGTGCTGAAGTATTTCGACGCGGACAGTATCACCGCGCAGGTGATCCGCATCCCCGGGGCAAAGGACGGATCCCGGGAAGGGGAGATGTACGATGCCTTCCTGCCCTTTTACCGCTGCAGCGGACTGAGGACCGTGGAGTTTTCCCGCCGGGAGAGCTACGCCCGACTCCAGGAACTGATGGGACTGGCGCCGGATCAGGTCTGGACGGAGGAAGAGCGCCGGGATTTCGAGTCCCTCTACTACTACTTTCACAAATACTATGTTGCCCGGGGAGGCGACGGCAGACTGCCGGGAGTGTGCGACGCCCTGCTGGTCCTGCTGGAGCGCTGCGGGTACGAGACCCTTCGGGATATGGCGCCGGAGGAGCTTAAGGAGCGGGTGGCGGAAGTCTGGCCCCAGATGTCTGTCCCAAAGGCAAAGGCGGTCCTGGACGCCACGGAAGCTGCCGCAAAAGCCACTGGAGCCGCGGCAAAAGCCATCGGGCATATGGTCCCGGAGATCATCAAAAAGAAGATATGATGAAGATACTTGCTGTCGCTGACGACGAATCTTCATACTACTACAGCGACTATGAGGACGGCCGGCTGGCGGGATTCGACATGATCCTGGCCTGCGGAGATCTGCCCAGGGTCTACCTGGAATTTCTCACCACCATGTCCAGCTGTCCCCTGTTCTATATCCGAGGGAATCACGATGACGGACTGATCGAAGAGCCGCCGGGCGGATGCGTCTGCGTGGAGGATCGGGTCATCGAATACCGGGGCCTGCGCATCGCCGGCCTGGGCGGATCCTACCGGTATGGAAACGGAAAAAACATGTATACGGAAGCCCAGATGAGAAGACGGGCGAGAAGGCTTATGCCGAAGATCCTGCGCAAAGGGGGGATCGACATCCTCATGACCCACGCGCCGGCTCGAGGCCTGGGCGACTTCGACTCTCTGAGTCATCGCGGGTTTGAGACCTTCGGACGAATGATCCAAAGGTACCG
>CADBQT010000075.1 GCA_902796875.1 uncultured Eubacteriales bacterium | reverse complement strand
TGCCGATCTTCTTCAGAAGGTCGTCGATGGTCTTGTCGTTTACGCTGAGGACCATCTCATCCCCGATGTCACCGGAGAGAACGTCCAGTTCGGAAACGCCCATGGCGCCAAGGCCTGCGAAGATCTTCTTCAGGATCTCCTGATTCCGGGCCGCCCGGTCTTTGGCCGTGGCTCCCTTATCCGTGCGGCACTTAAGGTACTCCACGGTCTGAGCGCCGTTCAAGGTCATCTTTCCCGGCTTTTTGATCTGGTCTCCGGGGATCATGGTCTTGTTCATCACCGCCGCCATCTCCTTGGTCACATTGACCTCGATGCCGTTGATCTGATTGACCAGATCCTCGATGCCGAACCACTCGATGGCCACGCATTCCCTGATGGAAAGATCCATATGCCGGTTGAGCATCTTCACCGCGCCGGTCATGCCGCCCAGGGACCATTCCGCTCCGCAGCGGTAAAAGTCCTGTTCCTGGCCTCTGATCTTGTAAGGCTTGCCGTCGGTCATCTGCATGTAGGTGGAATTGTAGACGGACACGATCTTTGTCTCGTCCGTCTTCCGGTTCACGCTGATGACCATGATCAGGTCTCCGTACTTCTCCGGCTCTCCGGCGAATACGGCGATCTGGCGGTAATCCTTCTGCTGGTCGGCCACGGTCTTGTCGATGCCCAGGGCCGTATCGTCCAGCTTGGTCAGATCGTTCTCCGCGCCGCCGCATCCGGTGGCGAAGAAAAGTGCTCCGGCCAGCAGAGTCAGGATCAGCCCTGCCCGAAGGGTTCCGATTTTGCTTCTCGTCTTTCTCATTCTCTCATCCCCGTTTCCTCGGGACGGAACAAGGCGCCGGTTCTACCGGCGCCCCCTCTTCGTCCGATTATCTGTTCTTCCAGACCGGCTTTCTTTTCTCGAGGAAAGCGGTCGTTCCTTCGACCATGTCCTCGGAAGCGAATGGGATGCCGAAGGTGTTGACTTCGTAAGCCGAAGCCGACTTCAGGTCCATATCATAGCCGTTATTGATCACATCCTTGGCGTATTTCACCGCGATGGGCGCCTGAGCGATGATCTGCTTGGCGATCCGCTCCGTCTCTCCCGCCAGTTCCTCCAGGGGAACCACCTTCTGGACGAGACCGATGCGATACGCTTCGTCCGCTCCGATCATCTCTCCGGTGAGGATCATGTATTTGGCCATGCCTTTGCCCACCAGCCGGGGCAGACGCAGGTTTCCGGCGAACCCGGGAATCAGACCCAGGCTGACTTCCGGCTGACCGAACTTGGCGCTTTCGGCGGCCACACGGATGTCGCAGGCCATGGATAACTCGCAGCCTCCGCCGAGAGCAAATCCGTTGATGGCGGCGATCACCGGGGTCTCCACATTGTGGATGTAGTTCATGAGCTTGTGGCCCTTCTTGCCGAACTCTCTGGCTTCCACCGGCGTCATCTTGGACATCTCCGCGATGTCTGCGCCGGCGACGAAGGCCTTGCCTTCACCGGTCAGGATGATGACCCGAACGCCCTCGTCGTCTCCCGCGGCGACAAAAGCCTCGTACAGTTCTTCCAGAACAGTGCTGTTCAGCGCGTTCATGGCCTTGGGCCGATTGACGGTGATGTAGGCGATCTGGTCCTTCACCTCGTATTTGATCGTTTCGTACATAACAATTTCCTTTCTTTTACATTTTTACCTATATCTATTATATCACACAGAATTATCCTGTGCAAGACTCTCTGACAGTCTCTCCTCATCCAATCTTCCCTTTTCCCGGATGACGAAGAATCCGGCGGCCACCACGATGACGCCCCCCAGGATCTGGATCCAGGAGATGGTCTCGTGAAGGAGCACGGCGCCGAAGAAGGCGGTGCTCACGGGAAGGAAATTGGAGTAGACGGCGGACGTGGTCGGCCCCAGCTTTTGCAAGCCGTAGACCATGATGAAAAACCCGATCCCCGCGTCGAAGATGCCGATCCAGATCAGCCCCGCCACGATGGGAAGGGTGAATTCCGAAGCCGGCGGGATGCTGTGGATGGCCAGGGGCGC
>CADBQT010000074.1 GCA_902796875.1 uncultured Eubacteriales bacterium | reverse complement strand
GCCTGGCCCAGCTCGATCATCCGATTCTTTCGCTGGGACATGGTCTCCACGATCTCCAGAGTGTGAAGGCCGGTGTGACCGATCTCGTATTCCATCAGGAATTCCGGGATCACTCCGGTGACCCTGCCGCCCCCCTCCAGGACCACATCCGCCAGGATCCCCATGATCCCGATGTTGCCTCCTCCGTAAACCAGAGCATGATCCTCACGGCAAAACCAATGACCCAGCTCCTCCGCCGCGCGGGTGAAAGCAGGATCATTTCCATTGCTTGAACCACAGTAGACGGTGATGTTCATCTGAGATTATCTCCAATCGCTTTGAGCCAGCCGTCCAGCACCTGGCTGGCACGGTCCGCGGCCATATCCAGGGAGATGCCGTAATCGTCCGTCGCATTCTCGTCTCCGTTGTCGGAGATGGCCCGCAAAACGCAGAAGGGCACGCCGTTCACATGACAGGTCTGGCCGATGGCCCCGCCCTCCATCTCGCAGGCGACGGCCTGGAAGGACCGGGCGATGGACTTCTTTTTCTCCCCATCCGTAACGAAAAGATCTCCCGATGCGATGGCTCCGGTGACCCGGTGAAAGCCGGCGGCTTCCGCGCTTTTTTCCATGCCGGCGACCATGTCCGGATCGCTGGGGATCCAGATCATGTTGATCCCGGAGATCAGTCCGGGAGGATCGCCGATCCCCGAAGTGTCCATATCGTGCTGGACCACGGAAGCGGCCACGGCGATGTCGCCGATGTTCAGATCCCTGGACAGAGACCCGGCCACCCCCACGTTGACGATCATGGCGGGATGGAATTTCAGGATCATGGTCTGGGCGCAGATGCCGGCGAAGACTTTGCCTATCCCGCAGGTGGCCACCACCACGGGGACGCCGTGGACCTTGCCTTCCACGTAATCCGTTCCGCCGATCCGGGTGATCTTCTGATCCTCCACGGTAGCCTTGATCCGATCCATTTCCGATTTCATGGCGCCGATGATGCCGATGGGCGCTGTATTATTCTGTACCATTTTTCCTCCTTAATTTTACCAGGAACCTCCGCCGCCGCCGCCGAAGCCGCCGCCGGAGAAACCTCCTCCGCCGAATCCGCCGGTGAATCCGCCTCCTCCGCTGTCGCTTCCGAACATCTCCTGACCGATGGTCTGGTGGTAGGCAGTCACCGAGTGGTTCAGGCCGTTGCCGGTAGAGACGAACCACCAGTGGCCGAACATGGGATCGTAGCCACCGGGGCCCCGATACCAGGTGGGTTCAGGTATGTTGAAGTCGGCGAACTTGTCCATCCACTTGGTGGACATGCCGAAGATGAAAGCGTAGGGCAGGATGTTGAAGAAGTAGGACGGGTTCTCGTCGGACAACATCTTCAGCCGGTCGTATTCCGCCGTGGCGATGAAGTTGCGGAAGCCCAGCACCCGCCCGTAGATCTCGTTGTTCATCCTCCGCCGGACGAAGATGGTGGCCACCACCGCTGCCAGTGCGGACAGAGCGAAGACCAGGGCCAGCAAAGGATAGGCCGCTGCGATGGCCATGGCCTCCAGGCAGATCACCGCCAGCACCACGATGAACCCGACGACGATCCGAGGCGTCCCCCGCTTGCTGCGGAAGGCGTCGGTCTTCGCCACCAGGGAAGCCATGGCAGAGGGCAGCACCAGGGTGCAGATGGCCGAAACGATCAGCCCCCAGAGATCCTGGAAGTAGGTCAGGTAGGCGTAGCTCAGTCCCGCCGCAAAGGGGATCAGAAAGCACGCCAAAAGGCCGAAGATCCGTCCTGCCAGGGAGACCTGGGAGAATGTCCGCCGCTGTCCGTCGAAGCAGTCCTTCACTTCCGAGTTGATCCCGGATGCCACCTCGCCGAATTCCTCCGGAAGGGATCTCATGCTCACGTGATCTCTGTGGGCGAACAGGGTGTGGAAGATGTTCCGGGAATAGACCGGCTCGCCAAGGTCGATGTCCTTAAGCCGTGTCATGTAGAACTTCTTCTCCCCTTCCGATTCGATCTCCACGTACCCCTGGTTGGCGTAGTACATGAACTGGGCAGCGATGTCTTTGGCGCTCACCCGGTCATTGCCGATGTAGGCGATCTCCAGAGGATCCATCTCCTCGGGAGGATAGAATTCCACCGTCTCGATGACGGGATCGTCCCGTCCGATGAAGAGCCACAACAGGAGCATGAGCATGCCCAGGACCCCCAGGATCCCGTACATTCCGGGGAGGGCGTAGTCCCGGCTCTCCGGGTTCACCCAGTAGCCCTCCGGCAGGTCCGCCTTGATGGTCAGCCCCGTTCCCGCGGGAAGGACCGACCGGGAGCGGGCCATCCACTCCGAGCCGCCGCTCATGATGACGAAGTAGTCCTCCGTCTCCGCGTTCCCGTAGGCCCCGGAGTAGACGTGGATATCGTCCACCGGCTTGGGGAAAGTGACGGTCACCATGGAGGTCTTGATGGCGGTGGGCCATCCCGTGGGCAGAAGATCCAGAGACAGCATGTCCCTGGTCTCGTCGTCATCCAGATAGCCGACGATGTCATAGGTGATCCGGTAGGTCTGGTCTCCGTAGACATTGAAATCTCCGCTGCCGATCTGGACTACACGGCTTCCTCCCTCGTCGTACACATCGTAGTAGTATCCCTCCACCTGGATGTTCCGGACGTCGTAGTACTTCCCTCCTTTGGGGATGTAGCGATACAGTCCGTGACGGGGCTCGTAAAAGTTCACCTGGATCTCTTCGCTCACGTGGAAGATGTGGTCCTCGGTGGTCTCCACCTGGACGTTGTAGGCCTCCGTCGTGAACCCGCCGCTGTCCGCGCATGCCGGCTCCGCCGCAAAGGCGATCCCGGCCACAGCGAAAACAGCCAGCAGAAGAAGGATCATCTGCCGGCTGGTCACCTTTGTTCTATTGCAGGTCTTAGAATTCGACCTTGACATTTTCTCTCTCCTCTTCGCTGGAGACCTCAAACATGGTTCTCGGTTCAAAGTGGAACATTCCTGCCAGGATGCTGGACGGGAAGGTCTGGCAACGGTTGTTGTACGCCTTGACGCATCCGTTGTAGTACTTTCTCGAGTTGGCGATCTCGTCCTCCACCTGTTTCATCTGGGCCTGCAGGTCCATAAAGTTGGCGTTGGCCTTCAGGTCGGGATAGGCTTCCGCCACGGCGAACAGGGATTTCAGGGTTCCCGTCAGGTTGTTCTCCGCCTGCATCCGCTCTTCCTCAGAGCCTGCGGACTGGACCTGGCTTCTGGCGGCGACCACCGCCTGAAGGGTGTCCTTCTCGTGGGCCGCATAGCCTTTGACCGTCTCCACCAGATTGGGGATCAGATCGAAACGCTTCTTCATGTAGACGTCCATGGTGGAGTAGGCCTCATCGATACTGTTCTTGCCCTTGATGAATCCGTTGTAGGCGGTCACGCACCAGATGGCGATGCAGATGGCAATGATCAGGATAATCAGAAAAAACATCTCATTTCCTCCTATTCGATACGGTTATATGGAATTACTCTACGGTAACGGACTTGGCCAGATTTCTCGGCTTGTCGATGTTCTCGCCCCGCTCTTTGGCCACGTAGTAGGCAAAGATCTGCAGGGGGATGACCGACAGCACCGGCGCCACCTCGTCGGCGCACCGGGGGATGTAGATCACCTCGTCGGAGATCTGCTCCACCTTTTCCATCCCGTCCTTGACCAGGGCGATGACCCGGGCTCCCCGGGAGGTGACCTCCACGATGTTGGAGACCATTTTGTCGTAAAGGCTGTCCTCTCCGATCTTTCCATCCTGGGTCGCCAGAGCGATGACCAGCACCGTTGGATCCATCAGGGCGATGGTCCCGTGCTTCAGTTCACCCGCCGCGATGGCGAAGGAGTGGATGTAGGAGATCTCTTTCAGTTTCAATGATCCTTCATAGGCCACGCCGGCATCCATGCCCCGGCCGATGAAGAAGATGTGTTCCTTGTACTGGTATTTCTTCGCCAGGTAGGCCAGCTTTTCCTCCGACTGGAAGATCTGTTCCACCTTCTCCGGGAGAGCCTTCAGCTCGCCCAGGAGCCGGTCGTGATCCTCCTGGGAGAGGGTCCCTCTGGTCCTGCCCATGTACATGGCGATGAGGTACATGCAGATCAGCTGGGTGGTGTAGGCCTTGGTGGAGGCTACAGCGATCTCCGGTCCCGCCCAGGTGTAGAAGACGTCGTCGGATTCTCTGGCAACGGAGCTTCCCACCACGTTGACCACGGAGAGGATCCTCGCCCCCTTTGCCTTTGCTTCCCGAAGGGACTGAAGGGTATCCTGGGTCTCTCCGGACTGGCTGATGGCGATGAACAGGGTCCGGTCATCCACGAAGGGATCCCGGTAGCGGAATTCGGAAGCCACATCCACCTCCACGGGCACCTTCACCAGCTTCTCGATGATGGATTTGCCCACCAGGCCGGCGTGATAGGCGGTGCCGCAGGCGACGATGTAGATCCGGTCCAGTTTCTCGATATCTTCCTTGCTCATGGAGATGCCGTCCAGCACCACATTGCCGTTGGCGTCCAGCCGGCGAAGGAGGGTCTCGCTGATGCCCTTGGGCTGCTCGTGGATCTCCTTGAGCATGAAGTGCTCGTAGCCTTCCTTCTCGGCGGCGTCCGCGTCCCAGCTCACGTGGAGCACGTCCCGCTTCACCTTCTCACCCTTCTCGTTGTAGATGGTGATGTCGTCCTTGGTGAGCACCACCGTCTCGTTGTTTTCGATGGTGTAGAATTCCTTGATGTACTTGAGCATGGCCGGGATGTCGGAGGCGATGAAGTTGCATCCGTTGCCCAGGCCCGCCACCAGGGGAGCGTCTTTACGGACGGCGACGATCTTGTCCGGCTCCGCCGCCGCGATGGCGCACACGGCGTAGGCCCCCTTCATGTCCTCCACGGCCTTGTTCATGGCCTTGTGGAGATCCCCGTCGTAGTAGATGCCGATCAGGTGGGCGATGACCTCCGAGTCCGTATCCGACTTGAACCGGACGCCGTACTCCGTGGAGAGCCACTCCCGGATCTCCTGATAGTTCTCGATGATCCCGTTGTGGACGATGGCGATGGAATTATCCTGGTTGCCGTGGGGATGGGCGTTCACATCCGAAGGGGCTCCGTGGGTCGCCCAGCGGGTGTGGCCGATGCCTGCCGCCGCATCGAAGGTGGGGTCGGCGATGATCTTTTCCAGATTCTCCAGCTCACCCACGTGTTTTCTGATCTCGATCCTGCCGTCGATGGGCAGAGCGATCCCCGCCGAGTCGTATCCCCGGTACTCGAGCCGCTTCAATCCCTCGACGATCCGTTCCTTCGCATGTTCCTCTCCGACAAATCCTACGATTCCGCACATATAGTTTTAACCTCCTAGCCGAAATGCTTCGTGATCAGTCTGGCCAGATCCTCCGCCAGTCCTGTGATATGCTCTACATCCTGTCCCTCGATCATTACCCGGGCCACCGGCTCCGTCCCGGAAGGACGGATCAGGACGCGGCCCTGACCTTCGATCTCGGCTTCCACCCTGTCAATGGCCGCCTTCACGTCGGGATTCAGCATGAACTTGTTTTTGTTTTCGTTTTTCACCCGGGCGTTCTTCAGCACCTGGGGGAAGATCTCGATCTCGTCCGCCAGCTCCGCCGGGCTCTTCCCCGAGTTGAGGACCGCCTGCAAAAGCTGGAGGGACGACAGGATCCCGTCTCCCGTGGTGGTATGGTTCAGGAAGATGATGTGGCCCGACTGCTCGCCGCCGATGGTACAGCCCGTCTTTCTCATGCTCTCCAGGACGTACCGGTCGCCCACGCCGGTCACGTCGACCTGGCAGCCCATTTCCTTCATTCTCTTATGGAATCCGATGTTGCTCATGACCGTGGCCGTGACCCGGTCCTCGAAGAGGAGTCCCTTTTCCTTCATCATGCCGGCGCAGATGCAGATCAGCTTGTCTCCGTCGATGACTCTTCCCCGCTCGTCCACAGCGATGAGTCTGTCCGCATCCCCGTCATAGGCCATGCCCAGGAGGGCCCCTTCTTCCACAACGGCTTTCTGCAGATTCTCCGGATGGGTGGATCCGCACCGGGAGTTGATATTCATCCCGTTGGGCCGGTTGCCGATGACGTGGACTTTGGCCCCCAGGTCCCGGTAGACTTTCTCCGCCACCTGGTATGCGGCGCCGTTGGCGCAGTCCAGCACCACCTTGACTCCGGAGATGTCCGTGTCGATGGTGGACTTCAGGAAGCCGGCATACTTTTCCTCCGCGTCATCGTCCGCATCCAGACAGCGGCCGATGGCATCGCCGGTGATGTGGCTGTTCACGTCGATGTCCCGCAGGATGATGTCTTCGATGTCATCTTCAAGATCGTCGTCCAGCTTGAATCCTTCGCCGTTGAAGAATTTGATCCCGTTGTATTCGAAGGGGTTGTGGGATGCGCTGATGACCACGCCGGCATCCGCGTTGTAGGCCCTCACCAGATAGGCGATGGCCGGGGTGGGCAGCACGCCCACTTTGATCACGTTGCCGCCGACGGCGGTGATCCCGGCGCTCAAGGCGTCCTCCAGCATGTCACCGCTGAGCCGGGTGTCTTTGCCGATCAGGAAGATCGGGCCTTTCTTGCTTTTGCTCAGCACGTGGCCGCCGGCTTTGCCCAGCTTAAAGGCAAGCTCGGGAGTCAGTTCCGAATTCGCCACTCCCCGCACGCCGTCTGTTCCGAATAATCTGTTCATACCCTTCTCTCCGAAATGTCTATTTCACGGTAAAATGTGCCGTTTCCACTGATATGCTGTCTACTTTGACCCCGCTGACTTCGTCGGGGAATTCGATCTCCACAGGGCCTTCGTTCTCCCCGTAGTTGCAGTTGGATACATCCACCACTGCCTTGATGTCGCTCTTCTTGGCCTCGTTCACATCGGAACGGCTGCCCTTGATGACCACATCCACGATCTTGGGACTCTCCAGCGTGGCCTCCAGGTCCATGTCTTCCAACGTGTCCTCGTTGATCTTCTCCACCTGGATCCCATGGATCGTGGCGCTGATCTCCGGGTTCACATTACCCACCACATAGAGCCACAGGGCGATCCCGATCAGGAGGGACAGGACGATCTGAACGGTCTTATTTTTCAGCACGGTCATCCCCTCCTTTCTTCACTCTGGACACCAGGCCTTTGGCCCAGGGGATCTTCTCGATGGTCTCCGAAAGATCGGTCCGCTGGAGATAGAAATCCAGCAGGCTCTTCTCCACCGCCCGGGAATCCACGAACCGCTCCAGGTGGCCGTCCCTGGCTATGGAGATGATCCCCGTTTCCTCGGACACGATGATGGTCAGGGCATCGGAATGCTCGGTGATGCCCAGGCCCGCCCGGTGTCTCGTCCCCAGGCTGCTCTCGATGTCCTGCTTGCCGGTGAGGGGAAGGACGCATCCCGCGGCGTGGATCTTGCCGTTGCGGATGATGACCGCGCCGTCGTGAAGGGGCGATCCCTCGTAGAAGATGTTCCCCAGGAGCTGCTCCGAGACCTCCGCGTCCAGGACGGTCCCCGTCTCCACGATGTCCTCCAGCACGGTCTGGCCCTCAAAGACCAGCAAAGCGCCCACACGATCGGCGGAGAAATTCTCCACCGCCCTGGTCACCTGATTGATGCTCTTCTTGATGAATTCCTTGTCTTCCTGTATGAACGCGCTGCGCACGAAACTGCCCCGGCCCATGTATTCCAGCGCTCTCCGAAGCTCCGGCTGGAACACGATGAGGATGGCGACGGCACCCAATGCGACGGCGCCCCGGCACATCCAGTTCAGGGTATAGAGATTCAGCATGTCCGAGACGATGAGGGCGATGATCAGGACGACCACGCCCTTGATGATCTGTTCCGCCCGGGTCTGGACGATGAATCCCAGGATTTTGTAAACCACAAAAGACACGATAAGGATATCTATCGCGTCGATAATGGAAAAGCCGGAAAATGCGTTAGCTAGTATTTCGTGCACCCTGTTCTCCTGATTGGTTATCGATGGATCTTCTTACATTTATTGTACAAAAAAACCGGACCAGTGACAACACGTTTGTTTACCGGTCGCTCATCGGATTTGCCGTGATCCTTTCGATGATCCGGTCGATCCTCTTCTCAAAAGCCTCTTCACTGAAGATGGATTCATACGCCTGCCGGGCATTGGCGGAAAGCTCCCCATAGCGCTCCTCGGAGATCTCGAAGGATTCCGCGATCTTCTTCGCCAGCTCCCCCGGATCATCGCCGTCATACACCATCCCTGCGTCCTGATCCCTGATGATCGGAGCCGACCCTGTGCCGGATGAGCAGATGCAGGGGATCCCCAGCGACATGGCTTCGGCGATCACCATGGGCATGGGGTCATCCCGGGAAGAGCAGACCAGCCAGCGGCAGTCCCCATAGATCCCGGCCATCTCCTCTCTCTTCCGTTCGCCGAGACAGATGATCCGGTCCGGATCCTTCCGGCTTTTGCTCAGGATCCGCTGCCCCAGCGCGGGATCTTCCGTTTTTCCCGCAAAGGCAAACCGGGTCCCGGAGAGGACCTTCTCGGGAAGCAGTTCGATGGCGTCCAGCAGAACGTCCTGTCCTTTTCGCTCTCCGATGGTCCCGATGGAAAGATAGACGTCCCCGGACCCCATGCCTTTTTCCCGGGGAGAAGATGTGCTTTCCGGATGAGCGGCCAGATCCTGGGAATGATACAAAAGGAGCTCCGCTTTGTACCGGGGCGCTCTGGTCAGCAGCAGCTTCCGGGCATACTCTCCCACGCAGCACACGTGGACATTATCCGAGACGGACCGGGGCATGAGCATGGCGTTTTTCCTGCCGTAAACCGCCTGGGATTCGTGGATCCACCAGATCACCGGCGTATCGGTTCCGTCGATCTGCCTGACCGCCGGCGCGCTCTCGATGGTGTTGACGACGACAGCCCGGAAAAGCGGCCTCACCCGGGCCGTAAAATCCGTCTGAAACAGCCCCGGGATCACGATGACCGGGATCCCTTCGTCGGCAGCGTCCTGTCCCAGGGGGCCGTCCTCCCGGCAAATGACCACCGGCTGCCACCCTCTCCGGCGAAAGGCGCGGATCATGCCGAGAAGGGCTACCGGCGCTCCGGTCAGAGACAATTCATGGGACACGAAAAGGATCCTCCGCCGGGGATCTTCTCCCATCTCCTCCAGAATATCCCGTCCGTAAAATTTCCCTCCCCAGGTGCAGGCGATCCGGATCATTTCCTCAAGGTCCCGGGCAAACGTCACGGCTCTGTCCTCCTCTGTCTTCCTGCCCCGCCTTTTCCGGATGCCCTGCTTCATCCAATAATAATCTGCGTAAATGCGGAATGCCCGGCCGTTTTTTTCGATCAGCCTGTCCCGCATTTCCTCCAGTCTCTTCATGTGATCCATCCTCTTTCTACCCAAACAGCCTTCCGATCAGCCGCCGTACACGCTGTTTCCGGCACAGCCTCACCAGAAGGTCTTCCCGGGGCTTCCACCGGGGATCCAGGGGGTAATATTCCTTCATTACCCCCTCGTAATACCCCGGCATCTCCCATCTTCCGTTCATCGCCCGGGCGAGATCCCGGTAGATCAATGCGTCCAGCCGATTTCCTCCCCGGCCCCGGCAGCAGCCGAAACAGTCCTTAAGCTGACGGCTGATCACGTAGTAAAAGGGACCGTTCCAGGGAGCCCGGGGGTCCGCATACAGGGAAAGGCTGGCGTCCACATAGGTGATGTCCAGCTCATGGACCTGATCCAGCGCGGGCTGGTACTCGGAGATGAATCCCCCTCTGGGGATCAGATGGACCCTGGCCCCGTCCCGGAGAAAAATACTGTTATGGGAGCCGGAGCCTACGGTGGAGGCAAAAGCCTCGCAGTTCAGCAGCATGTTCAGCTGCTCGGAGAAGGAATACTCCTCCGGGGACACGATCCGGTACCCCTGCCCGGCGAAAAAGCGTTCCAGCCTCCGTTCCCCTATGGTGCGGAGAGCGGGATGCTTTCTGTAGGTAAAGTACAGCTTCCGGTCACCGGTTTTCGTGAAACAGGCTTCCCCGTGATCCCGGATCCTGTCGATCATGGCCCGGTATTCTTCCGTGAAGCGTCTGCTTCCGTCCTCCTCTCTCCAGAAGCACTCGTCCGGAAGGATGACGCTTCGGAACCGGGTGATCCTCTCCACCGGCTCCAGGCGGATCTTTCCCACACCGGCCATATCCAGAAGGGCACGGAAATTCTTTCCCGGACTCATGCCGTACATGGGCAGGTAGACGAATCGCAGCCCGCCGTACCGATTCATGAACTCTTCGTTTTCCAGGACCCATAGCCTCCGCAGATTATCGGTAAGACAGTGTCCCCAGACCTCCGGCCAGAGCCCGAGAAAGACCACCTCTTCCCCGCACTCCTCCACCTCTTCCCGGGAATACCCGTATCCGCTGCCCATGCCTCTATGGATCCCGGAGCCGTCCACGTACTCTCCCCGGCTGTCCAGAAGTCCGCCGCAGATCTCACCGTCCATATCCCGGTGAGGCAGCGCGATCCCGCCGGGCACGGAGGTGCTGCCCAGCGTTCTTTTGACGCAGTGCTCCCCGCCCAGAAGCTCTCCGTAGTATTCTCGGTTGTACAGATACCCGTAGTCGATCATAGCCTTATTTGGGTTCGAAGTTACTTCTGTTCAGGGTCAGATTGATGTTGTAGTAGGGGTCTCCCTCCTCCAGTATGCCGGCCCACCGCTTCGCGAACAGATCCCTCTCCTTTTCCGACCTTTCCCTGTCCTCCGCCGTATCGTATACGCCGCGGCTTTTGCTTTCGTAGTGGTACAGTTCCGCGTGGGGGGTCCACAGATTCAGATAGCCCGCTTCCCGCAGTTTCAGGCAGAAGTCGATGTCGTTGAACCCTACAGCCAGTTCCTCCCAGAATCCGTCGACCTCCTGGAAGACAGATCTGCGCACCATGAGACACGCCCCTGTCACAGCGGACAGATTCTGGGCGTAGCTGAGCCTTCCCATATACCCCGGATCCCCCCGCCGGAAACCCGTCGCTATATGACCGGCGACCCCTCCCAGGCCGATGATCACCCCGGCGTGCTGCACGGTATCATTGGGAAAATACAGCATCGCGCCCACAGCCCCGATCTCCGGGCGCTGGGCATGCATGAGCATCTCCTGTATCCAGTCGGGAGTGATGACCTCTATATCATTGTTGAGGAACAGCAGATATTCCCCTTCCGCCACGCTTCTGACGGCATAGTTGTTGATCCCGGACCAGTTGAATCCGGTTCCGGGCCAGGTGATCACCCGGATATTTTCGTTCCTTTCCGTGATCTCCCGATAGTAATCGAAGGTCTCGGTCTTCCTGCTGTTGTTTTCGATGATCACGATCTCATAGTTGGTATAGGTGGTCTTCCGGAGGATGGAGTCGATGCACAGACGCAGATCCTCCACATGGTCGTAGTTGGGGATCAGGATGCACACGGAAGGCTCTTCGGAGGGCAGATCGTAGGACACCCGGTATATGGTGGGGCTGCATTCGACGCCATCCACGGACCCCGGTATCCCGGCGGCTTTGAGACTTTCCCTTACCGCCCTCTTCCCCGCTTCTCCCGCATAGGATTTGTTGTCGGCGAATTGGGCCACCGATTCCCCGTGGGCACGCCAGTAATACAGGGGCTTCGGCACATGAACGATATTCTGCGCCCGGGCAGTGAGCCTCAGGAACAGGTCGTGATCCTGACTTCCATCGAAACCCTGGCGAAACACTCCGCAGTGATCCAGCAGATCCCGCCTGAAGGATGTGAAGTGGCAGATATAATTGTTTGCTCTCATATCATCGGGCGCGTAATCTTTTTTGAAATGGATGAGGGCGATGCTCTTCAGATTGGATTCCCGAAAGGTGAACTCATCGGTATACACGAAGTCCGCGCTTTTCTCCTCCACCGCCTCCATCACATCGTACAGCGCCGCCGGATGCAGCACATCGTCGTGATCCAGGATGGAGATGTATTCGCCTTCCGCCATCTGGATGCAGGCGTTGGAGTTTCCCACTATGCCGTAGTTGTCCTCCAGCTTCCTGTATTTGATGCGGGGGTCCTTTTCGGCGTATTCCCGGCATATGCGTCCCACATGATCGTGTTCTTCATCGCTGCCGTCCGCCAGGCAGAGTTCCCAGCCCGGGTAGGTCTGTGCCCGGACCGATTCGATGGCATCCCTGAGATATTCCTCCCGGGTATTGTACAGGGGCGTGATGATGCTGAATGTCACCGGTCCATCGAAGACCCGCTCTCGCTGAGCCTGAAGCTCCGCCTCCGTGTAGAGGGGCTTTTCCGCCCATCGTCTGTAGGCCAGGGTCCTGCCCAGGCCGAGCACCCGCAGCACTTTGCCCGCGGTGATCCAGATCCCGTCCTTCTTCAGACTTTGCATCCCCAGATAGGCGAATTTTCTGACGGTCCTGATCTTTCTCGATAATCTTCCTGTATTCTTCATAACCTTCTACATATCCTCGTGGTATCGTTCTCTCACCATATCCGCGTAACGGCTTATGGCATGGTCTTCAGCCAGGGGCTCACGGAAGGGCCGCAGGGCCTCCTCCACCTCGACGCTGGGCGAGCCGTCCGGAAATCCCCGGAGATATTTCGCCTCCAGATCCTCTATCGACTTCGTATTGTAGTGGTTGATCCTGAAGACCTCGCCCCGGTGGCACGGGGTGAACGCTCTTCCGGCCATCGGCGCGAACGCATTGGTGTTGCCGATCCTGTTTTCTCCCTCGTCTACGGCGAATTCCCCTTTTTTATAATAGGAATAATGGGAGTGACTGACGAGCAGAACTCTTGCCGGCTGAACAATGCTTTTGATGTGGCAGTTGAGCAGGAAGTCCCGGTCGGCAAAGGTCGTCGTGTAGTTGTCCATCACAAGACCTTCCGGACGCCGGTCGTGTCCGTTCGGTCCGAACATCACCCAGTTGACCCCGATCCCGGGGTACTGTTCATACCTTCGAAGCTGATCCGGCATGCTGCCCTTTGGCGAAAACAGGAACTCATCGGCATCGATGACAGCAAGCCACTTCGTCCTGCGCTTTGTCCTTCGCACAGCGTGCCTGTAGGCTGCCGTCTGGACGACTTTTCCCGGCCAGTAGGTGTAGACCACCCGGCCGTTCTTAAGAAAAGGCTCCAGCACCTCCAGCAGATCGTCGGTGGAATCGTTGTCGTAGACATATATCCTGTCGGCTCCGGTGGCCAGATAAAAAAGGATGAACTCGCGCATGTAACGGGCTTCGTTTTTTACAATGACCACCACGGAGTAATAGTCCCGGGCTCCCCGGTCGGAATGGTCGATGGTTTTCACTCTTGCCGGCCGGGAAAAACAAAGGCGCAGGTCTTCCCTGATCCGGCGGCGCTGGAGAAACAGCCGGCGAAATATGCTCCTGTCGAAGAGATCCAGAACTTCTCCGCCCAGACGCAGTCTTTTCTCCGGATCCTGCTCTTTCCTGTATGCGGAGAAGGCCTCGCGAAGCCGGCCGCTGGTCATCCGGGCGAGAGAAAAACCACGGGAGTGACCCAGGCTGGCGATCTCCCTTTCGATATTCCCCAGAGCCATCGCTACTCTCTCCTTATGCTCCTTTTCCTTTGCCTTTGCGTCAGGCCCGCTCATCCATGCGTCTCCTTTGATTCTCTGCTCATCCACTCTTTTGCCTGGGAGATGATGACGGCGCACTCCCTTCTGAACCTCCGATCTGCCGCATTCAAAAGCAGCAGCACAGCCGCTGAGATCCCCACCGAGATAAAGCCGTTGACCAGAAGTTCCGCCAGGTTGCTCTCCATATCCACATGCAACAGATCCATTATATACATGCAGGCGGCGAAAAGGGCGATCCCGCTGTAATTTCTTATATAAAACCTGCGGGAAGGCTCCCTGAACACGTATTTGAAAATGATGTGGGGCTCCACGATATCACAGATCAGAAGATTGGTGATGATGGTCGCGGCGATCACACCGACGACGCAGTATTCCTCCGGGAGGATGTTCACCAGGAGCAGGGACAGGACCAGATTGGACAGACTCTCCCCGAAGGGTTTCCACCGGTCGTAGTAGAATGTCCCCGAAGCATCCCGAAACAGGATGGGAGCGTTCCTCAGGTAGGCAACGAACTGATTCAGGGTAACGGTAAAGGCAACCGCTCTCGCCATCACAAGCCCCGGACCGAAAAACAGGGTGATCAGGTTATCGATGATCGCATAGTAGCCGAGCAGGAAGACCAGGCCGAATATGTAATTGATGCTGCAGAAATGATCGAAATATCGTCTGATGTCCTTTGGCCGGTGGGATGCGCACAGGTGTCCGATCACCGACGTAAGGGGGGTGAAGATGAGGGATATGATCCCGATCAGCGCGCTCATGATGGCCAGATAGTTGGAATACTTGCCCAGGATCACGACTCCGATGAAGGTGGAAATGATCAGGCTGTCCACGACCCCGACCACGATCGCTCCCATCTTGTGCATGAACATGGCTTTGACATTTCTCGATACTTCTCTTTTCGTCTCCTCGTCCAGTTTTTCGTTCATGCGGATAATCCCGGGGTGGAGTTTCCGCACTGCCGCCTCCGTGGCGCATCCGATCAGGATGGTCTCGATGATCTGGCAGACAAGAAAGATCACGAAAGACTGCCAGATCAGCAGAGCTGCGATCTGCATCCCGTACCGGACGAGCCGGGAGATCCCTCCGATGATGGTGGTGATGTAATTGTCCTTGTGGGCTTCGATGAGGGATGTCTTCGCTCCATACAGGTAGGACAGGACTACGGAGACGAGGGTGAGGAAAAAGGTGATGTAGACGTTGATGTCCAGAGCTTCATAATCGCTGATCATCCTGGGCAGGAAAGGCATGACCACAAGGCCCCCGGCGAAAATGAACGCGCCGATGATCCTGTACAGCTTCCGGTAGAGACAGTAGAGGGCTGCCACCCTGGTTTTGTCCCCGCCGACGATGGGCCGGTACATGGAAAACACGATGGCGCTGCCCACCCCCAGTTCCGCCACAGCAAGCAGTCCGATGATGCTGCCGAAAAGGGAGTTGAGTCCGTTGGCTTCATTGCCGACGCAGAGGATCAGCAGCCGCCGCACATAAAGGGCTGCGGCGAGAAGCAGGACCTTGCTGGCAACGGAAGTCCCGATATTCAGTAAACTCTTCTTCTTGTCCATGAAAAAAACTTATTCGATCGCTTTTACTGCCTGGCGAAACCCGGGCCACTTCCGGTCCTTTTCCGAGATGATCAGTTCCTCCCGTCCCTCCGGGATGGGCCACCGGATCCCCACATCCGGATCATTCCAGGCGATGCCGCCTTCATCGTCCGGATGATAGAAGTCGGTGCATTTATAGCACACCTCGGCGTAGTCGCTGAGCACGAGAAACCCGTGAGCGAAGCCCTCCGGGATCAGAAGCTGGCGGCAGTTTTCCTCGTCCAGGATCACGCCGCACCACTTCCCGAAGGTGGAAGACCCTTTCCGCAGGTCGATGACCGCGTCGAAGATCGATCCCCTCACCACTCTCAGAAGCTTTGCCTGGGGGTACCGGATCTGGTAGTGCATGCCCCGGAGCACGCCTTTGGCCGAAAGAGACTGGTTGTCCTGCACGAACCGGATGTCTATGCCCGCCTCCTTCATGTCCCTTTCATTGTAAGTCTCCATGAAGTAGCCTCTCTCATCCCCGTGCTTTTGCAGCGTGATCAGATGAAGCCCTTCGATGCCGTTCAGGTCGTATTCTACGCTGATCTGTCCCATTATTCCTCTGCCTCTCTCAAATAGTCTGCCAATGCTTCCCGCCAGTCGGGGAGGGGCGAAAACCCCGCCTCCCTCAGCTTGCTTTTGTCCAGTCTCGAATTCTCCGGTCTCGCCGCCGCCCGAAGGCCGTATTCCTCCGTGGACACCGGCTCCACCGCGGTATGGATCCCCGCCTGCCGGACGATCTCCCGGGCAAAGTCATACCAGCTGATATATCCTCCCTCGTTGGTGGCGTGATAATATCCGTAACGATCGGTCTCGATCATGTCTCCCAGGAGCCCGGCCAGATGGGCCGTATAGGTGGGCGTACCGATCTGGTCGTCCACCACCCGGAGCTTATCGTGATTCCTTCCGGCGTCCATGATGGCCCGGACAAAATTCCTGCCGTTTTTCCCGAACACCCAGGATATCCTCACGATAAAGAATCGATCCAGCGTCTCCGCCACGGCCTGTTCTCCCAGAAGCTTCGTTTCGCCGTACCAGTTGAGGGGCGAAAAGTTTCTGTCGTCGGGCTGCCAGGGATCCGTTCCCCTGCCGTCGAAAACGTAGTCCGTGGAGATATACATCATTGCCGCGTCGGCAGCTTTTGCGGCCCTGGCCACATTGGCGGTCCCGTGGGCATTGATCGCCCGGACCATATCCCGGTTGGCGGGATCCTCTGCCCCGTCCACGTCCGTCCAGGCGGCGCAGTGGATCACTCCCTCCGGTCCGGTCAGCTGAAGCAGCTTCATCACAGCGTCCTCATCAGTGATATCCAGCGGATGGTCGGCCCCTCCCTCCGGCACGTTAAGATCCGCTCCGATGACCTGGTGGCCTCTTGCCTGCAGCACTCTGCGCAGATCGTATCCAAGTTGTCCGTTGACACCTGTGATCAGTATTTTCATTTCACCTGTCTCCTCCCTGCGCGGCTTCCCAGATATCTGGCGGAGCAGTCCAGGATGAACCCCGCTGCGGATACCGGCCGCCCCTCTTCCAAGAGTCCCTTCAGCACATAGTTTACCATTTTCCTGCCCTCAGCCTCAATCGGTAAATCGCCCAGAAGCTGGGCGTGTCTCTTCATTTCACGCCCCTGAATGCGGTTCCGTTCGTATTGTTCGGACCAGGAAAGGTCGTGGGAGTGGTACACCCCGGCGTCTGCGTTGTAAGCGATCCCATATCCGGCCCGGATCGCCTTTGCGGCAAAGAACATGTCCTCATTTGTCTCCACCCGTTCGAAGCCACCAAGAGTTTCGTAGATCTCCTTCCTGTATGCCGCGCACACATTGGACACGAAGAAGGTCTTGATCCCCATCCTGTTCAGATCCTTTTCCGTTCGGAGAAAGCTTATGTCCGGATAGTTGTATTCCCTGACTAGCCTCTCCGCAGGAGACGCGTTCCTCCCGGCGATCTGCCGGCCGGTGCTGACCGCCACCTTCTCCATGGTAAGAGGCGCGATCAGGCTGTCCAGAAAATCCCGGTCACGGGGAAGGGCGTCCTGGGTCAGGAAAACGAGGATGTCCCCCGAACTTTTCCCGGCGGCCAGATCCCGGCTGTCTCCGTGGTTAAAGTCTTCCCGAGGGATCTTAAGCAGTGTGACCTGAGGATCGTCTGCGCAGATCTCCCTGGTGCGGTCCGTTGAGGAGGAATCCATCACGATGATCTCATCCGCTCTTCGGCTCTGTCTATGAAGGCTTCCCAGCAGCGCCGGAAGCTCCTTTTCCCCGTTGAGCACGGGGATGATCACCGTGACCGTCGAATCCGGGGCGCGGTCAAAGCTTACGGGCTCAGCCTCTTTTTCGGCAGCCCCTTTTCTCCCCATCACATAAGCGCATGTCTTGAGCAGGCAGATCCCATCCATCCAAAGGCAACGGTTCAGCACGTAGTGATATTCCAGTTCCAGGCGTTTTCTGTAATCCTCGTTCTGGTGACCGTGGCTGATCCACCATCCGGTCATGCCCGGTTTGGCCTTCTGATACAAAGGCGATCCGCCGTGGTCTTCCAGTTCGCCGGGCACCAGGGGCCTGGGCCCCACGATGCTCATATTCCCCTTCAGCACATTCAGCATCTGGGGGAGCTCGTCGATGGATGTCTTCCGCAGGATCCTGCCCAGCTTCGTGACCCGGGGATCATCCTCCAGTTTCTGGGCATCCTCCCATTGTTCCTTGTACCCTTTCTCATCCAGCAGTTCTTCCAGGATCTCTTCCGCGCCGGTCACCATGGTCCGGAACTTATAGATCTTGAAGGGCCTTCCCTTGAGCCCGATCCTGGTCTGGGTGTAGAACAGTTTCCCTCTGTCCCCCGTTTTGATCTGCAGGATCTTCACGACGGCGGCCACGGGCAGCAGGACTGCGCACCCGATGACTCCTGCGAGAATATCCAGCAGCCGTTTGATGGTCAGATAGCCGGTGCCTTCGCTTCGCCGGCTGAACGCCGCTGCGGCCATGGACAGACAGGTCATCAGGGCCATGGGACGGGAGTAGGCATACATCATCACATCCAGCATCATGATCGACAGATAGGCCATAAACGACATGATAAAGAACAGGACGTGAGGGCGGAAGACTCCTCTG
>CADBQT010000073.1 GCA_902796875.1 uncultured Eubacteriales bacterium | reverse complement strand
GGCCAACAGCAAGGAAAACGACAGCTTCCCGGTGCGCAGGAAGGCCACCGAGCGGCGGATCCCCGCCTTCACCTGCATGGATACGGCAGGGGCATTCTTAAAGGCCATCCACCTGAAGAAGCAGGGGACCAGGCTGGAGTACCGCCAGCTGACATGAGGGCAGACCCGGACTGGGCTTTCGGGCCCGGTCCGGTCAACTAATCCTTGCGCAGGACAGAAAAGTTTGCTATCATCGTAAGGTGAGTTAAACAGATCAGCGAGGTATGCCCCACTATGACAATTCTCATCGGCGCATTGGTATTTGGAGGGATCGTTCTCCTGCTCCTGGCCTGGAACCTGGGACTGACATTCGGCCCCGGCGTCCGCGGTCCGGTTTCGGAGAAGGTTCGTTCCGTTGCGAAACTTCTGCTCCTGTTGGAGGTGATGGGATTTATCGCGCTCTTCGTCGCCGTTCTGGTCAAGACGATGATGCTGTGATGAGAGGGGATGCTCAGAACCGGTCGCTGTAATTGATGATCGACCGGAGAAAACCGCCGGAGGGAGGAGTCTTGCCGCCCATGACGGTGGAATAATAGACGATGGAAGCATCGAAGCGATTTTCAGCGGTTCTTACGATAGCGTAGGAGCCGCTTTTGCCGTCTCTGGGAAGACTCAGGCTGCCCGGGTTGACCAGATGGATCCCGTCGTCGCTTGTGACGACACCCTGATGAGTGTGGCCGAAGAGGACGGCCCGGCAGTCCATCTCCATGGCCCGGTACTTCAGGGTGCCGGAATCGTACTTCACGTTTTCCCGGTGGCCGTGGATGAGGAGAAGGTTGCCGTACTCCGTTTCGATGATCTGGTGATCCGGGCCGGAACCGTCGCAGTTTCCGGCGACGGCGACCACGGGAACGGAAAGCTCCCGCTCCAGAGAAAGGGCGTCGGAATAGTGATCGCCGGTGTGGGCGATCAGGTCGATATCCGTCAGTTTGGGCCAGATGTCTCTGACCCGTTTGATCTTGCCGTGAGTGTCTCCGATAACCAGAATTTTCATGGGGCAAGTATAGCAGATAACCGGGGGAAAAACAATGGATCAGACCCGCCGATCTCATTGACGCAGGAAAGTATTTACAGTACAATATTATGGGGTAAAAGGAAATAGAGGGAAGACCTGGAGACGAGATATGTGCAATAAATCCGACGGAATGAAGACCGTCGTGGTGACCGACGGGCAGGATCTGGCCGCAAATGCGGAGAAAATGAAGGCCTCCGGCGTGACGGACGTGACCGTGGTCGTCAATACATTCAACTACACGAGATACGCCGAATCCAACGATGGCAAGAAGCTCCAGCCGGTGATCGACGGGATCAACCGGGCGGTGGGGGCCGGCCTTCGGGTGCGCCTGGATGTAGCCTTAAAAGAGGGCTTCAACGACGACGAGATCCTGGATTTCCTCCAGCTTTCTCTCCTGCACCCCTACGACATCGTCTTTCTCCCGACCATAGATTACGGGATCATCCGGGAGAAAATGCCCATGCTCCGCAAGGTGGAGGGGGACTTTGGCGATGTGGAGATGTACAAGTACGCCATCGCCAAGGGAAGGATCGGATTCAAAAAAGACGGAGAGTAGAGAGCATACATGCGTGAAGACCTGAAAAGAATGAAAATCGAACTGGCCGCCATGGTGCGGAGCAACCGGCTTCTCCGGTCCGCCGTACAGGAGGTCAGCCGGGCGAATATGATCCGGGCGTCCCTGATCTTTCGCAGCGATAACCATGAGAATATTCCCGTGGAAAAGATCCTGGACGGGGAGTTTCCCAAGGAAGTACCCGTGCAGGACTACGTCTTTATCGGAAACTGCAGCAATCTGGTGCAGATGGGGATGAGCAGTCTGGAGATGGGAAACTCTCTGGACAAGCACCTGCTGGTCACCGGATACCGGATCCTTTCGGAGAATGAGAACGGCTATTTCCGCAAGTCCAGCCCGGTGGTGTATGCCTTCAATCACGTGCCGCCCCATGCGGTGGATGCGGAATCCATGCTGGAAGAGACCCTTCGCCGGGCTTACAGCCGCCAGGCGGGAGACGATGTGATCCTGAAGGCCATGTACATCCACAACAAGATCATCGACATCTGGCCCTTCGAGGAGTACAACGCGGAACTGGCTGCCTTTGCACTCAACTACTATCTCATGGAGAACGGCCTGGCGCCCATCAGCTTCGCCCTTCGTCGGGAGGATTACCTTGGCATGGTCACCGACTGTCTTAAAGGGATCCACCAGGAGGAGTTTTATAACTTCCTCTCCGAAGCGGTCACGGAGAAGATGAAGGGCACCATCGATGCCTGCAGAGGATTCATCAACAACCAGAGTTAACGGAGACGGGGAATGCGTAGAATAAGACTGGAAGAAAAGCATATACAGTGGGGGCTGACGGCCTTTCTCGTGATCCTGGCGTGTGTTCTGGCGTTTTTTGCCATTTACCGGTTCGATGTGATTACCCGGTTCTTCAGCTTTTGCGCTGACGTGCTGGCGCCCTTTGTCTACGGCCTGGTAATCGCCTATCTGGTCTGCCCCATTTACAATTCTACGGTGCGTGGGACCTACGCCCTGATGAACCGGGGCAATTCCAAGTTCAAGCACGACATGTCCATCTGCAAGGCCGTGGGCACCATCGTTTCCGTTCTGCTGGTCCTGGTGGTCCTGGCAGGGATCTTCTGGATGATCATCCCCGGACTGGTGGACAGCGTGGTGAAGATCGTCGACATGCTGCCGGCGACCATGAAGAACCTGACTGTCTGGGTCAACACCCACCTGCAGAAACTGCCCATTGCCGAGGAGACTCTGGACGGATGGATGAACAATATCAGTGAAAAGGCACTGGAGTTTGCCACCCAGACTCTGCTGCCCCATTCCCAGTCCGTGGCCGCCAGCGTGTCCATGGGCGTGATCGGAGCCCTCGGCTTCGTTCTGGATTTCGTCATCGGGATCATCATCAGCGTGTACTTCCTCAACAGCAAGGACACCTTCCTGGCTCAGATCAAGAAGATCGTCCTGGCCACCTTCAGCGAGAAGACCGCAGAGGAGATCTTCGACGGCGCCCGCTACACCAACAACACCTTCGGCGGATTCATCAGCGGCAAGATCATCGACTCCATCATCATCGGCGTCATCTGCTTCCTGGTGATGACCGTCTTCGGGTGGGAGTACCCGCTGCTGATCAGCTGTATCGTCGGGATCACCAATATCATTCCCTTCTTCGGGCCCTTTATCGGAGCGATCCCATCGGTGCTGCTCCTCCTCATGGTGGAGCCGATCCACGCGCTGTACTTCGCCATCTTCGTCGTAGTCCTGCAGCAGTTTGACGGGAACATCCTGGGACCGAAGATCCTGGGGGAGAGCACGGGACTGGCCAGCTTCTGGGTCCTGTTCGCCGTGCTGGTAGGCGGCGGCCTGTTCGGGTTCATCGGCATGATCGTCGGGATACCGGTGTTCGCCGTGATCTACTACTATGCGGGAAGAGCGCTGAACTATAAACTGAAAAAGAAGGGATACTCCACGGATCTGAACGATTACCGGGTCGATCCGTATCGGGTGAAGCCCAAGAAAAAGAAAAAGAGACGCAGGAAAAAAGCAAAGGAACAGAATGACAACGACGTATCAGACGATAATCTATAAACTGAAAGAGAAGATCCCGTCTTCCGCCCTGATCCAGGATGCTCCCATGGCGGAGCATACCTCCTTTCGCGCAGGGGGAAAGTCCGATCTTCTGGTCACCGCAGAGGACGAGGAGCAGCTGCGCCACGCCCTTCAGGTGCTGACGACGGAAGACTGCCCCCACATGCTGCTGGGCAACGGGACCAACGTTCTGGTAAAGGACGGCGGATATCGGGGTGTCATCCTCCATCTGGGGGAAGGCTTTCGGACCATTCGCAGAGAAGGGGATTCTCTGATCTGCGGAGGGGCGGCGCTGCTTTCCGCCATCGCCAGGAAAGCTCAGCAGGAAGGACTGGGCGGATTTGCCTTTGCATCGGGGATCCCCGGGAGCATGGGCGGAGCCGTGTTCATGAATGCGGGAGCATACGGGGGAGAGATGGCCGACATCCTGGAGACCGTCCGGGTGATCAGCCCCGACGGGGGAGAGGTCAAAACCATGGATGTCCGGGAACTGGATCTTGGCTATCGCCACAGCCGGCTTCAGGAAACGGGAGATGTGGTCACGGAAGCGCGGATCGCCCTTCATCCCCAGGACCCGGAGGAGATCCTTCGGGAAATGTCGGAGCTGACGGCGAAGCGAAACGCCAAACAGCCGGTGACCTACCCCAGCGCGGGAAGCTTTTTCAAGCGGCCGGAAGGGTACTTCGCCGGAAAGCTGATCCAGGATGCGGGACTCAAGGGCCTGCAGATCGGCGGCGCCCAGGTGTCCTCCCTTCACAGCGGATTTATCATCAACACAGGAAATGCCACAGCCACGGACATCCTCCGGCTCAAGGAGGTCGTCCAGGCGAGAGTATACGAGAAGTTCCAGGTCAAGCTGGAACCGGAGGTAAGGATCATTGGAGAATAGAGACGACTACGAACTGTTGTACGACCTCCACACTCATACGACTTATTCCCACGGCAAAGGTTCCGTGGAGGATAACGTGCGGGAGGCCATCAGCAAAGGCCTCAGCTATATTGCCATTTCCGACCACGGGCCGGGACATGTTTTTTACGGGATCAACCGGAACGACGTCCCCAATCTGAAGCGGGACATCGAGAAGATGAACGTGAAGTTCCCGAAGATGCAGGTGAAGATGAGCGTGGAAGCCAATACCGTCCGGGGCGGGAACGGACTGGATATCCGCCCGGAGGAATT
>CADBQT010000072.1 GCA_902796875.1 uncultured Eubacteriales bacterium | reverse complement strand
CATGAGAATTGCATTTGCCGGCAATCCGAACAGCGGTAAGACAACCATGTACAATGCGCTGACCGGAAGAAGCGAGAAAGTAGGTAACTGGGCCGGTGTTACCGTCGGAAAAAAGGAGAGCCCCATCTGGGAGGATCTGGTTAAACGGAACGATGTGATCGCCGTTGACTTGCCCGGAGCCTACTCCATGTCTCCCTTTACTCCGGAGGAGAGCATCACCAGTGAATTCGTACGGGATGAGCATCCTGATGCCATCATCAATATCGTGGACGCCACCAATCTGAGCCGGAGTCTGTTCTTTACGACGCAGCTCCTGGAACTGGGAATTCCAGTTGTGGTGGCTCTGAACAAGAGCGACATCAACGATAAAGAAGGGACGACCATCGATGTGGCGAAGCTGGAGGAAAAACTTGGCTGCCCTGTGGTCAAAACCGTTTCCACAGAAAAAGGGAGCAATGGTCTGGCTGAAGTAGTCGCTAAAGCGGTGGCTCTCGCCGGCAAGGGCCAGAAAGCCCCCTATCTGCAGGCGGACATCGATCTTCATGACAAGGCGGCGGTGGACGCGGAGGACCGGAAACGTTTCAACTTTGTCAACGGTATCGTCAGTGAGGTGGAAACCCGTAAGGTGGAAGCCAGCGAAAGCACCTCCCATGACAAGCTGGACGCGGTGCTCACCAATCCGGTGGCGGGAATTATCATCTTTGCCGCAGTCATGTGGTGCGTGTTCGCCATTTCCCAGACGTATCTGGGCACATGGATTGCCGATTGGCTCGTAGGGTGGATCGAAACCTTCAAGGGCTTCGTAGAAGGAGCTATGGAGAACAGCCCGGCTCTTCTGACCACTATCATAGGCGGAGGAATCATCGGCGGTGTAGGTGCCGTGGTTGGATTCCTGCCTCTGGTCATGGTCATGTACTTCCTCATCGCTCTTCTGGAGGACTGCGGCTACATGGCCCGCGTCAGCGCCGTGCTGGATCCCCTGTTTAAGCGGGTGGGTCTTTCCGGCAAGTCCGTTATTCCCATCATCATCGGAACTGGATGCGGAATCCCCGGAATCATGGCTTCCCGCACCATTCGTGACGAGAGAGAACGCAGGGCGACGGCTATGCTGACGACCTTCATCCCCTGTGGAGCGAAAATTCCTGTTATCGCTCTGTTCGCCGGTGCGTTTTTCGCCGGTGCCGGCTGGGTAACCTTTGTCAGCTACTTCTCCGGGCTTCTGCTGATTTTCCTGGGGGCTCTCCTGGTGAAGGTTGTGACGGGAGCGAAATTCAGAAAATCCTTCTTCATCATGGAGCTGCCGAAATGGAAGGTGCCCAGCATTAAGAGAGCTTTCTTCTCCATGCTGGAAAGAGCGAAAGCTTACATCATCAAGGCTGCGACCATCATTCTGGTCTGCAATCTGGTGGTTCAGCTGATGCAGTCCTTCAACTGGAAGTTCCAGGCGGTTCCCGAAGGCATGGAGGACACTTCCATTCTGGCTTCCATCGCTTCGCCCTTCGCAATCCTGCTCATTCCTCTGGGCTTCGGTGCCTGGCAGCTGGCGGCGGCGGCCATCACAGGATTTATCGCTAAAGAGAACGTGGTGGGAACCCTGGCCGTCTGCTATGGTCTGACCGCCTTCATCGACACGGAAGAGCTGGCCATGACCGGCGGCGCCAATACGGTAGCCGTGACCATGGGACTGACCTCGGTTTCCGCTCTGGCTTATCTCTTCTTCAACCTGTTCACGCCTCCCTGCTTTGCCGCTATCGGCGCCATGAACTCTGAGATGCAGAGCAAAGGCTGGCTGTGGAGCGCCATCGGTCTTCAGTTCTGCGTAGGTTTCACAGTGGCCTTCCTCATCAACCAGGTGGGTACCCTGGTCACCGCAGGCCATCTGGCTGCGGGATTCCTTCCCGGAGCCATCGCCATCCTGGCCATGATCCTGGCGGTGATCCTGGTCTCCAGGAAGATCAGAGCGTCCTTCGATCAGAAATACGATCTGCACCAGAAGGCGGCATCCGCTGCCTGAAGGCATGGAAAGAAGGGATATTTATGAACGCAGCAACCATTATCGCATTGATCGCTCTGTGCGCAGCCGTTTTCTTCGCTCTGTGGTATATCTTCAGGGCGAAACGCCGGGGAGATAAATGCATAGGCTGTCCTTATGCAGGTTCCTGTGGAGGATCTTCCCAATCGGGATCCGGCGGGAAACATACCTGCCCGTAAGGGCTTAGAAGATAACCGCTGACCGTGGATTCGGCCGGCGGTTTTTTCCTATGCGCCGGCGATTTCTCCCTTTTGTGACGGTTTGGTGAAGTCGTGGATTTTTGGTTTTCCCTGTGGTAGTATGTTACCTGCGATATGAAAAAGAAAGGTAAGGTTTACATCATATGCAGGAAAATATGGTAGGACAGAACATTATCATCACGGAGAGACTGAGCACTCTCCGGCAGCTCGGCCGGAATGCTCTGCGGGGCAAGTGGAAAGTGGCCATTCTCGCCATCATCGTATTCCTCATCTGCAAACAGCTCCCCGTGATCGTCTTCAATCACCTCTTTGGCTACAACATGGGCAATATGGTGATGTCTGGAGATTTCACGTACAACATGGATCCTGAGACCTTCATGCAGGCCTACAATCAGCTTCCCCAGTACAGCATCCTCTCCCTGATCTACGTCCTCCTGGTCTCCGGAGCATTCCAGCTGGGCCTGTCCCTGTTCTTCCTGGCCTCTTTCCGGGGCCACATGGTGGAAGTGAAGGACGTCTTCCTGGGCTTCGAGCGGTTTGGAAAGGCACTGGGTCTTTTCCTCTATCAGTACCTGTGGATCTTGCTGTGGACCCTGCTGTTCATCATCCCCGGGATCATCGCCGCCATCCGGTACAGCCAGGCTTTCTTCATTCTGGCCGACGATCCGGAAAAGGGAGTGATCCAGTGCATGGATGAGAGTAAGGCCATGATGAAGGGGAATAAGGCATCTTATTTTCTCCTGTCCCTGTCCTTTATCGGATGGATCTTTTTAGCCATCATTCCCGGCGGCATCCTTCAGGGCATCGTCGAAACCATGACCACGAACCTGGTGGTCCACGATGTGACCACCATGATCACCGACCTTTTCCTGGCGCCCGTATACGTATACGTGTATTCCACCTTTGCCGGATTCTATGAGATCCTGGCCGGCCACCTGATCAAGGAGACCAAGCCGGCGCCTCTTTCTGCGGACCAGATCGTTACCGATGCCCCCGTGGAAGCCATCGAGGAAGTGATCGAAGCGGAGGAGGCCAAGGAGGAGGCCATGAATCAGGCAATGGGAGAGACACCCGTGGCACCTGAAGCCCCCGTGGTTCCGGAGCAGCCTGTGGCTCCCGATGAGCCGGCCATCCCGGAAGAGTTCATTCAGGATACTCCGGAGGATCCTTTCCGGCCGGAGGGAAGATAGGTTATATGGTTGAGATCAGAGAACTGAACAACGGCGTCCGCCTGATCATGGATCGGTCGGAAGACGTCCGTTCCGCCGCCGTCGGCATCTGGGTCGGCACCGGCGCCGCAAGCGAGAGGGAGGACCTCTCCGGCGTTTCCCATTACATCGAACACATGCTGTTTAAGGGTACGGAGAAGAGATCCGCCCGTCAGATCGCCGAGGACGTGGATCGTATCGGCGGCGTCAGCAATGCCTTTACCGGCAAGGAAGCCACCTGCTACTACATCAAGACCCTCTCCTCCAGCATGGATAAGGGGGTAGAGATCCTTCTGGACATGATCACCGGCTCCGTCTTCGACGAGGAGGAGATGGACCGGGAGAGAAAGGTCATTCTGGAGGAGATCAAGATGGTCCAGGATTCTCCCGATGAGGACGCCATGGACCGGATCTCCGAACTGGTCAACAGCGGCAACGCGGTGGGCAACTCCATTTTGGGGACCCCCGAGAGCCTGGCCGGCATCGATCGGAACCGGATCATGGAGTACTTCCGGGCCCAGTACACCCGGGACTCCATCGTGGTGGCCGCGGCGGGAAACTTCGATCCCGACAGCCTGGCGGCACAGATCGAAGAGGGACTGGCCGTTCTTCCTCCGTCCAAGGAAAAACCGGCCCGGGAGCGGAAGCCCTACGTCCAGGGCTTTGACGTAAGGGTCAGGGACATCGAGCAGACCCACATCTGTCTGGCCTGTCCCGGGATCTCCCTGGCAGACGACCGGTACTACGCCATGGTCCTCATGAACAACATCTTCGGCGGGAGCATGAGTTCCCGGCTCTTTCAGAATATCCGTGAGCAGAGGGGACTGGCCTATTCCGTCGCCTCCATGAATTCCTTTGCCAGCGATTCCGGATTCTTCAACATCTACGCCGGGATCTCTCATGAAAAGGCAGAGGAGGCCGTCGAAGCCATCCGCTATGAACTGAACCTGCTGAAGGAAAAAGGGGTCACCGAAGACGAACTGGCCATGGCCAGGGAACAGGTGAAGAGCTCCTACATCTTCGGCCTGGAGAACGTGAATACCCGTATGTTCAACCTGGGCAAGAACAAGCTTCTTCTGGACCGGTATTACGATCCTGATGAAGTCCTGGCGTCCTTCGACCAGGTGAGCCGGGAAAACATCGCCGAGATGGCGGACCTTCTCGGTGCTCCCGAAGACTTTTGCGCCGTTGCCGTGACCGGCAAGGATCTGGATCTGGAAAGAATGGTCAAAGGATGTTAGTTCGCATTACCAGCCAAAGCGGGCGGTATCCCGAATACGCCACCGCCGGTTCCGCCGGGATGGACATCCGGGCGTATCTTGACGAGCCGGTGGTCATCCAGCCGGGAAAACGGGCCCTGATCCCCACGGGACTTTTTATGGAGATCCCCGAAGGATACGAGGTCCAGCTTCGGGCCAGAAGCGGCCTGGCCATCCGAAACGGGATCTGTCTGGCCAACGGCATCGGGACCATCGACAGCGATTACCGGGGAGAGGTGGGGGTCGCCCTCATCAATCTCGGGGAAGAACCTTTCACGGTAAACGACGGGGACCGGATCGCCCAGATGGTGGCCTGCCGGTACGAGCAGGTGGAAGTCGTTCCCGCGGAAACCTTAAACGAAACGGAGAGGAGCACGGGAGGATTCGGATCCACAGGGATCTGAACGGGGCTGCCGTTGCCTTTGCCCGGGAAAGGGCAGAAATCCTATGAATACGAGAACAAACATCGAAAAGCGGGAGCACGAGACCCTCTCGCCATATGCCGCCAAGGCGGACGAGACCCGGGGGCGGATGATCCCGGAGGAACCCTGCGATATCCGCACGGAGTTTCAGCGGGACCGGGACCGTATCGTCCATTCCAAATCCTTTCGTCGGCTCATGCATAAGACCCAGGTATTCCTGGCGCCGGAGGTGGATCACTTCCGGACCCGTCTGACCCACACCATCGAAGTATCCCAGATCGCTCGGACCATCGCCCGGGGCGCAGGACTGAACGAAGACCTGACCGAGGCCATCGCCATGGGGCATGACCTTGGGCATACCCCCTTTGGACATCAGGGGGAGTATGTCCTGAACCGGATCTACCCGGACGGGTTCCGCCACAACGAGCAGAGCCTGCGGGTAGTGGATGTTCTGGAGACCTCCTCCAGCAGCCGGCGGGGCATGAACCTGACGGAAGAGGTGAGGGACGGGATCCTGAACCACACGGGACCGGGGATCCCAAATACCGTGGAGGGCCAGGTGGTCAAGATCAGCGACCGGATCGCCTATATCAACCACGACATCGATGACGCCATCCGCAGCGGGATCATCACCACCGAGGACCTGCCAAAAGAAAGCCTCCAGGTCCTGGGCCGGACCCATAAAGAACGGATCGACACCCTGGTCCGGGACATGATCGAGCACACCAGCGGCCAGCCCCAGGCGGGCATGAGCCAGGAGCGGCTTCAGGTCATGACCGACCTTCGGGGATTCATGTTCCGAAACGTCTACCACAACCCGAGGGTGAGAAGGGACGAGGATCTTCACAAGATCGAAAGCATCGTGGGCAGCCTGTACGAGTACTTTCTGGAGCATCCCGAGGAACTGCCTGAGGAACTCCTCCAGCTTCGTCAGACGGCGCAGACGGAAGAACTGGTCAAGGATTACATCGCCGGCATGACCGACCGATACGCCATCCACATGTACGAGGAGCGGTTCATTCCCCTGGGGTGGAAGTAAGGCCGAAAAAAAATAAACCCGAAAAAAGAATGATCCCCCACACGACGTATATAGGTAGTGTGGGGTTTTTGCTGGACAGTTATCGCGAGGGCTCAGTGAGCAGAGGATCCGGAAACGACATCGTAGAAGAAATCAAAAACAGGGCGAACATCGTCGATGTGATCGGCAGGGTCGTCAACCTGAAGAAGGCAGGTTCCAACTACAAGGGGCTCTGTCCTTTTCATAATGAGAAGACCCCGTCCTTCATCGTGTCGGAAGAGAAGCAGATCTTCACCTGTTTCGGATGCGGCGAGTCCGGGGACGTGATCTCCTTTGTGGAGAAGTACAACAACCTGGATTTCAAGGGAGCCTGTGAGCTGCTGGCCGGAGAGTACGGGATCGAGATGGACGCTTCTTTCGGGGGAAATCCCAGGAAGAAAGAGCTCCATGAGGTCAACCGTCTGGCGGCCAGATTCTTTTACCGGGCCCTTCGGGAAAAGGCGAATCCGGCCTATACCTACATGAAGGGACGGGGGATCAGCGAAGAGACCATGAACAGCTTCGGGATAGGCTATGCTGACGGTCAGTGGGACAGCCTGATCCGGGCTCTGGAGGCCCAGGGCATCAAGCGGGATACCCTCATCGAAGTGGGTCTCGCCACTTCGTCGGGTGGACGGGTCTACGACAAGTTCCGGGACCGGGTCATTTTCCCCATCATCAACACCGGAGGCAAGGTGATCGGTTTCGGCGGACGGATCCTCGGGGACGGTACCCCCAAGTACCTGAATTCCCCCGAGTCCATCGTATTCCAGAAAAAGAACAACCTTTACGGACTGAATCTCACCGGACGGGAGGTCAAGAAGGCTGACCGGATCATCCTGGTGGAAGGCTACATGGACGTGATCTCCCTGTATCAGGCAGGGGTCCGGAATGTGGCCGCGTCCCTGGGGACGGCCCTGACGGAGAATCAGGCCACCCTGATCAAGCGATACACGAAGAACGTGGTCCTGTCCTATGATGCCGATGAGGCGGGACAGAACGCCGCCATGCGGGGGACGGACATCCTCTATCAGGCGGATTGCCAGGCCAGGGTCCTTCGGGTCACCGACGGCAAGGATCCGGATGAGTTCATCCAGAGCCAGGGCAGGGAAGCCTTCGATCAGCTGGTGGAGAATGCTCAAGCCTACGGGGATTTCAAGATCCGCAGATTCCGGGAAAAGTATGATCTGGCGGACGAACAGCAAAGGCTGGCATTTCTCCGGGAGATGATCACCGAACTTCGGAAGATGAAGCCCATGGAAGCGGATCTGTATATCCGAAAAGTCGCCGAGGAGACGGGGATCAGCGAGCGGGCCATCCGCATGGAATATTCCGTGGCAGACCCTGTGGGAGCAGACCGTCCTGCGCCCATGCGCCGGGAAGAGGTGTCGGGCCCCCGAGGCATTCCGGCGGAGGATCTGATCCTGCTGAAGCTGATGCTTTTGGACGAACGGTTCGTCGCGCTTCCCGAAGACATCGCCCGGAGCATGGAGCGAAACGACGACATCGCGCCCCTGTGGCAGATGATCCGGGATTATACGGGGCATCGTCCCGTGACCGCCCAGTCCCTTGGGGACGACGTGGACCTTCAGCCTTTGCTGGAGCGGATCGACAGGGAGATGATCCCGGCAGGAAAGGAAGAGCAGACCTACAGGGACTGCATTGCCTTTGCGAGAAAAAGAGAACTGACCCGCAGAGACCGGGAGATCACCGACCGCCTGACGTTGGCGGACGGGCAGATCCCGGACGAGGAAATGAACGCGCTGATGCGGGAGCAGGCGGAAATACAACGTAAACTGAAAGGACAGGGAGAATCGAAATGAGTACGAAACTGACGAAAGAAATGAAAGAACAGTATCCGGGCCTGGAGCGGTATCTGGATAAGGTCGCCGAGATCATGGAAAAGGGCTCGGACGGTCCGTTGTTTCATCAGTCAGAAGAGGAGAAGGGCCTGGAGCGGCTCATCGATCTGGGTCTGAAGAGGAAGCCTCCGTTCCTGACCAACGATGAGATCAGCGATTACGGGACCAAATTCAAACTGGATAAGGACGGGATCGGCGTGGTCTACGACGCTCTGATCAAGAACAAAATCGAGATCAGGGAGCAGGAGGAGCCGGACGAAGAGGCGCTGGCCGACCTGGAGCGTGACGGCGAGAAGGATCCGGAGATGGAGGAAGCCATCGCCGCAAACCCTGGAGCCAAGGAGATCGACATCGAATCCACCCTGTCCAAGGCCATTTCCGTCGAGGACCCGGTCCGGATGTACTTAAAAGAGATCGGCAAGGTCCCTCTGCTTACCGCAGAGGAGGAAGTGGATCTGGCCAAGCGGATGGAAGCCGGTGAGGAATACGCCAAGCAGAAGCTTTGCGAGGCCAACCTGCGTCTGGTGGTATCCATCGCCAAGAAATACATGGGCCGCGGCATGCAGTTCCTGGATCTGATCCAGGAGGGCAACCTGGGCCTGATCAAGGCCGTGGACAAGTTCGACTACACCAAGGGATATAAGTTCAGTACCTATGCGACATGGTGGATCCGTCAGGCCATTACCCGGTCCATCGCAGACCAGGCGCGGACCATCCGGATCCCGGTGCATATGGTCGAGACCATCAACAAGCTGATCCGTGTGTCCCGTCAGATGCTCCAGGAGCAGGGCAAGGAGCCCACGCCCGACGAGATCGCCAAGGAAATGGGCATTTCCGAAGAGAAGGTCCGGGAGATCCTGAAGATCGCTCAGGAGCCCGTATCTCTGGAGACCCCCATCGGCGAGGAGGAAGACAGCCATCTGGGCGACTTCATCCCCGACGAGGATGCTCCGGCGCCGGCGGAAGCGGCGGCTTTCTCCATGCTGAAGGAACAGCTGGTGGAGGTGCTGGGTACCCTGACCGAGAGGGAGCAGAAAGTCCTCAAACTCCGGTACGGCCTGGGCGACGGCCGGGCCAGGACGCTGGAAGAGGTGGGTAAGGAATTCGAAGTCACCCGGGAACGGATCCGGCAGATCGAAGCCAAGGCCCTGCGCAAGCTGCGCCACCCCACCAGAAGCAAGAAACTCAAAGATTATCTGGAATAGATCCGGGAGCGACTCGATGATCAGACTCAGTGACCGTTTACAGATCATAGCCGACCAGGTCCGCCCGGGGGAAGTCCTGGCGGACATCGGCACGGATCACGGCCAGCTGCCGGTGTACCTCTACGAGGAGGGGATCTGCCCCAGGGTGATCCTCGCCGACATCAGTGAACCCTCTCTCGCAAAGGCAAAGGAGACCGCGGGAGCCGGCCAGTTCGGCAGCGGCATTTCCTTTCGCGTGGGCAACGGACTTCAGGTCCTGGAGCCTGGGGAAGCGGACGTGGTGGTCATCGCCGGCATGGGCGGCAGGCTCATCCGGGACATCCTGGCCGAGGATCATGTGAAGACCCGGTCCTTTTCCCGTTTCGTGTTTCAGCCCAGAACGGCGTCCGGCCCCTTGCGCAAATGGCTTTCAGAGGCCGGATTTTCCATTCTGAGGGAAGATATCGTCCGGGAGGGCCAGTTCCTCCCCGAGATCATTACCGCCTCTCCTGGGGAAAATGAGGGGCGAGGACAGGAATCCGGGGTTTGGAAGCCGTTGGCGGCGCCGGAAAGCCTGGACCCAGGTCTGGGAGAGGACAGCATACGGTTCGCCGTTCCTCCCTGGATCGTAGAGGCCTCCGGTCCGGTGGATGAATTCCTGGACCGAAAGACCGGGGAGCAGCGAAAGATCCTGGCGGGACTCCGCCAGGCGGTGGACCCCGATGAGGAGGCTATCCGTGTGAGCGAAGAGAATATCGAATACCTGGAGGGCTTGAAGGGGAAATACCTTCGGACAAAGGCCGAGTGAGAACAACGAAAGGAAGATGACGATGGCAAAGTGCAAGAAAAGGACCGTGATCGAAAATCTGATGGAGAAGATCGCCTCCACATTCTGGTTCGACGAGGACAACTCGGGGATCCAGATCGAACCCGCCAAGAAGAGGATCCGCCGGGTCCTGGTGTGCCTGGAGATCAACGACGACATCATCGATGAGGCCAGGAAAAAGAAAGCGGATATGATCATCACCCATCATCCGTTGCTTTTCCATCCCATCGACAAGATCTCCAACGACACGCCGGTGGGCCGGTACGTGATGGCCCTGATCAAGGCGGGCATCGGTGTCTATTCCTCCCATCTGGCTTTCGACACCGCTCCTATGGGAAACAATATGTACCTGGCCAGGCTGCTGAAGCTGCAGGATGTGGCGGTGCCCGACGACTGGAACGACGACGAGGATCCGATCCCCGTCACCGATGGGATGATGGAGCTTCATGAAGAGGAAGAGGAGTGCGATTCCATCATGATCGACCGGGTATCCTTTGGCGCAGACGGCCCCAGGTATTATCAGATCAACAACGACAAAGAGGACCAGTTCGAATATGATACGGATGAAGTGGGCAACATCGGCTATCTCCCCAAGGCCATGAACTTCAAGCAGTTCTGCACCTACGTGGAGCGTTGCCTGGATCTGCCCAAGCACTACATCCGCACCGTGGACGGGGGCAAGGATAAGATCGAGAAGATCGCCTTTTGCACCGGCGCCGGCGGTGACTATGTGTTCCGTGCCGTGGAACTGGGTTGCGACGCCTATATCACCGGAGACCTGAAGCTTCACGAGGCCCAGTACGCCAAAGCCATGGGACTCACCGTCATCGACGCCGGCCACTACGGCACGGAGAAGATCTTCACCGAGAACCTGGCGGCTCAGCTTCGGGAAGAGGCCGCAAAGGCAGGGGTCAAGCTGGAAGTCCTGGAGGCCGAGTCCAACACCAATCCCTACACCCTGTGATATGAGTCCGGTGTACCGTCCAAAATGTAAATCTGATCGGTTCAAGGCGAAATAGTTGAATTTGGATGTTCAAAACCCCGAGGAGACGGCCATTTATTCACTGAAAATGACTGAACGCCATGTTCGGTGAGAGTATTTACATCAAAAAGAGAAATTCTGATGTAAATCCCGCCCTCGAGGAACTGAGACTTGCATTTTCCGGCCGAAAAACCCCTTTTTCTGGCCAAATTCGGACATGAAAATGTTAAAAGTAATGTGGCCCCCAAAAAACGGACACCATGAGACAAACCCCCGCAGATGT
>CADBQT010000071.1 GCA_902796875.1 uncultured Eubacteriales bacterium | reverse complement strand
GGATCGGACATCACCGGCGCCCTGGTGGCCCGTGCCGCAAAGGCAGAGGTATACGAGAACTGGACCGACGTGTCCGGCTTTTTGGTAGCGGATCCCCACATCGTGGACGACCCGAAACCCATCAGCCAGATCTCCTACAAGGAACTGAGAGAGCTGGCCTACATGGGTGCGGCGGTCCTTCATGAAGAGGCCATCTACCCGGCCAAAGTGGCGGGCATCCCCATCAACATACGAAACACCAACCGGCCTTCCGATCCCGGAACCATGATCACGTCCGCTCCCGCGAAGCTGGCGGAAGGACAGATCATCTCCGGCATCGCCGGCAGCAAGGACTTTACGTCCATCACCATATTCAGCGGCCACATGATCGGCCAGAAGGGGTTCATCCGCAAGCTGGCGGGGATCCTGGAGGACCACGACGTGGCCATCGAACACATCCCCAGCGGTATCGACACCATGTCCGTCATCGTGAACAACCGGATGATCGACGGCAAACTGGACGAGATCCTGGAGGAGTTCGAGCGTCAGCTCAAGCCGGACAACATGGAAGTCGCCACGGACCTGGCCCTCATCGCCACCGTGGGCGCGGGAATGGCCTCCCGCAAAGGCACCTCGGCCAAGCTGTTCACCGCTCTGGCGGATGCGGATGTGAACATCCAGATGATCGACCAGGGGTCCAGCGAGATGAACATCATCGTCGGCGTGAGAAACGAAGATATGGAGACCGCCATCCGGGCGATCTACGATGCCTTTGTCCCCCGGGACTAGGGCGGATACGGACCGGTCCTTCCCCGCCCGGCAGGCGCGGCGGGGAAGTTTTAGGAAAAGACTGGAAATCAGACGAATAATAATGTATAATACTTAAGACTATAGGTACTGCATTCTGTCCAGGCGGGAGAGGATGCAGATTTCAGCCTTTTCAAGGAGGAATTTATGTATTGCAAACATTGCGGAAATCAGATCGCAGACGATGCTCTCTTCTGTAGCCACTGTGGAACGAAGGTGACGCCCGAGATCCCGGCGGAAAACCCCGTTCAGAGCGCAGTGTCTCAGGCTGCGACAGCAGATCAGGAAGAGCCCAGGAAGCCGTTCCTCGAGGGAATGTCCTGGGATGTTTCCGAGTACCCGGACAGCAATGTTGTAGAGAAGACGGAAGATATCGACTTCAACTGGAATACTGACCCGGAAGAAACAGCCAGATCCGCCATGGCTGGATATAAGCCCGAAGGAGAGGCCGCGCCCAAGGCGGCTGCGGCTGCGCCTGCGCCTAAGGCAGCACCGGCAACACCGGCAGCGGCACCCATCCCCGAACCGGCGCCTGCCCCCAAGGCGGCCCCGGTAACGGAAAAACCGGTCCCCGAAGCGAAACCGAAGAAGGATCCGGAAGCCATTCGCGTGGCCGAGCTTTTCGGCAGAGTGGTTCCCCAGGAACAGGCGGCGGAATCCATCGTCTCCGCAGAGGAAGAGGCCTCCGTGGAGAGAGTGGGTCAGTTCAGCACCTTCAACCGTAAGAACGAAGAGTTCCAGAGCCTCCTCGACAGAGAGAGGGAACGGGCGCAGGGAAGTCCCATCGGAACGGAACAGCAGGAGGCGGAAGCCGCTGCAGCGAGAAGATTTGCCGACCAGAAACCGGTCCAGCCGGCGGTGGCGGAGAGATATGAACCCAAGGCGTTTGAGTCCGACGTACTGAGCCGGATCGAAGCTCAGGAAAAAGAAAGACAGCAGAGAAGAGCGGAGGAAGGCGCCAGACTGAAGGCGCTGGAGGCTGCCCGTGCTGAGGCACTGGCCAAGCAGAAGGCGGACGAAGCCCGTCGCAACAGCCAGATGGAAGCCGAAGCGGCAGCGGCAGAGGAGATCCGCATCGCCGAGGAGGCCGAGATCCGCAGACTCCAGGAAGAGGAAGCCAGAAGAAAGGCAGCCGAAGAGGCGGCCAGACTGGAAGCCATCGCCCAGAAGAAGGCGGAAGCCGCCGCGGCGGAGAGACAGCGCCGTGAAGCGGAAGAGCGAGCAAGAGCGGAAGCCCAGGCCAGAATGAAGGAGGAGGAAGAACGCCGGCTCCGGGCCGAGGCGGAAGCCAGAAGACAGAGAGAAGAACAGGCCAGACTGAGAGCGGAAGCCGAACTGAAGGCGGCAGAGGAAGCTGCCCGTCTCCGCGCCCAGCAGGAAGCGGTCCGCGCTGCCCGGGAAGAGGCGGCGTTCAAGGCGGTCCAGGAACAGAAGCGCCGTGAGGCAGAAGCTGCCCGGATCCGCAGAGAGGCCGAAGAGCGCCAGATGGAAAGAGATGCCCGCAAAGGCGCCGTGGAGAATGAAGTGCGCAAGGCCCTGGAACAGACGGCCAGAATGCGTGAAGAAGAGGAAGCCAAGATCAAGGCGGCCCTGGCAGGGATCCGGGGCGGCAGATTTACCGATACCCTGACGGAAGCGGGCGGACAGGATCCGGCTGCGGCGGCAGTCGCCGGCGCAGCAGCAGCTCCTGAGATGCCCCAGGCTCCCGCAGTGGAAGTGCCTCAGGCTCCCGCAGTGGAGATGCCTCAGGTCGCTCCCTCCACACAGGAGATCGCTCCCGGAGGAATGGCAGAGGCCATGAGCGTGCCCAGGGATACCTTTGCTCCGGAGATGCCTCAGGCGCCTGTACAGGAACCGGCAGCGCCGGAAGTCCCCAGGGATACCATGGTTGCCGGCGTTCCCCAGTCCGAAGACCGGATCGCGGAAGCCCACCGGCAGACCCAGACCAACATCGAAGGAATGGCTAAGGCCCGCGAAGATTTCTTCGCCGGATTCCCGGGAGCAGAGCAGCCCGCAGCAGGGCAGCCCGTCCCCATGGATCTGAGCCAGACGAAGATCGTGGACCGTGAGGCCGTATTGACGGGAGAGATCCCGACTCAGGAAGTGCCCAGAGAAGGATTCCCCCAGGCTCCGGAAGTCGCAACAGGCGAATTCTTCTATGGTGCAGAGCCCGGCGCAGCACAGCCCGTGCCCCCGCAGCCGGAGATGCCGGCTGCCCCGGCGGAAGTTCCTCCGGCAGAGGAACCCGATGATCTGCTCAGCCAGTTTGCCAGCGTGATGGAGCCCCAGGCCGAAGTTCAGCCTGAAACCGGTGCTCCCGAAGTTCCGGTCATGGATGCGACCCAGGTCGTTCCCGGTGCTCCCGCCCTGGATGCTCCCATCGCCGGTGCTCCCGAGATGGAAGCTCCTGCAGTGGATGCTCCCCAGGTTCAGGAACCGAAGAGCCCGTTCCCTCACAGCGCTCCCGCAGACGGCGCCCAGACCCACTTCCCCACCAAGCCCGGTCTGGAAGATACCATGGTCATGGGCCAGGTAGGCGAAGAGGAACTGTCGGCTACGGACTTTGAGAATTACGGAGAAGCGGAAGCGGAAGCTCTCCGCAGACAGCAGGCCGGTCTGCCCGGCGGTGCTATCGCAGCCGGTGTTGCAGGCGCAGCAGGAGCAGCAGGTGCTGCCGTTGCCGGTGTGGCCGGCGCAGCAGGGGATGCCGCAGATGCGGTAGAAGAGAACCTGTCTCCCAAGGAACTGAAGAAAAAAGAGAAAGCGGCGGCCAGAGAAGCCAAGAAGCTGGCCAAGCAGAAGAAAAAAGAAGAAAAAGCGGCCATCGCCCAGGACACCATCGGCGCAGCGGACGTGACGGATACACCGGAGGAGGGTGAAGTCGAGGAGACCAAAGGCGGCGTAGGCCGTATCATCCTCATGATCATCCTGATCCTGCTCTGCCTCATCTTCGCCGTGGAACTGGCAGGCATCGCCATCAAGATGATCGCACCGACCAGCGGTGCGGCACAGTTCATCGATAATATTCTTGGAAACCTGGTGAACATGATCACCAACTGATCAAAAGGAGGATTTGTCATTGGAAGATAACAGGGATTTCAGGGAAGAAGCCGTAGAAGTAGAAGAAGAAACCAAGAAATCCGGCAAGAAGATCGGGGCTAAGGGTGTAATCATCATCATCCTCCTGATCATCCTGCTGTTTACGGCCCTCATCGGATGGATCACCGATTTCCTGTGGTTCAGGGAACTGACCTATGTGTCCGTATTCCTGACCAAGCTGTTCACTCAGCTGAAGATCGGTGTTCCCGTATTCATCATCGTCACCTTCCTGGCGTATGTGTATCTCAAGTTCATTAAACGGGGGTACATGAAGAGGGTGGACTCCGATGAAGAAACCGACCATCGCAAGTTAAATCTCATCTCATGGGGACTGGCGGGAGCCTTCGGCGCAGTGGCCACCTATTTCGCGGTGACCCGCCTGTGGTTCCAGACTCTCCAGTTCTTAAACAGCACCAACTTCGGCACCAAAGATCCGCTATATAAGCTGGATATATCTTTCTATGTCTTTAAGTTGAATTTCATCGAACAGCTGAACCAGATGGTGATCATGCTGATCGTTGCCTTTGCCATACTCACCTTCGTCTACTATATGATCCTTCTCACCGTCCGGACCCCCAAGGTCTTCGAGCAGGTGGAAGAGTTCGAGGAAGTGGAAGAAGAGGAAGAGTATTTCGAGGACGAGGAAGAGCGCTATACCGGCAGCACCATCGACGACAACAACCCGTTCAGCGAGATCAACGACGTGTTCGGGAAGTTCAGCAAGCAGTTCATGGGCGGAAACGGGCCCTTCGGCGGCGGGCAGAAGAAACCCTCCCGGAAGAAGCAGATCGACAATCAGAATCTGAGCATGATCCTCCATATCGCGGAGAAGCAGCTCATCGTTGTGGCTGTTCTGTTCTTCCTCATGTTGGGCTTCCACTTCTTCCTGAGACAGTATGACCTGCTCTTCGGAAGCACGGGCGCTGTGTACGGCGCCGGATTCACCGACGTTAACGTGACCCTTTGGATGTATCGGATCCTTATGGGCCTTTCCGTGCTGGCGGCCATCGGAAGCGCCATCGGCATCGCCAGGAAAAAGGTCAAGCCCGCTGTTGCCGTGCCTTTGCTCATGATCGCGGTCGGCCTTCTGGGCATCGGCGGAGCGATCCTGGTGCAGAGCCTGGTGGTCCAGCCGGACGAGATCAACAAAGAAAGCAAATACCTGGAGAGAAACATCGAATACACCCAGTACGCCTACGGGCTGAACACGGTGGATATGAAGGCGTTCCCGGCGACGCAGAATCTGACCAGCGCAGATATCGCCAAGAACGAGGAGACCATCTCCAACATCCGTATCAACGACTACTCGCCGGCCAAGACCTTCTATAACCAGACGCAGGCCATCCGGCAGTACTACGAATTCAACGACGTGGACGTAGACCGGTACGTTATCGACGGCGACTACACCCAGACGTTCCTGGCCTCTCGTGAGATCGACGAGGAGAAGATCAGCAACACCTGGCTGAACCGCCACCTGAAGTACACCCACGGCTACGGCGTTACCCTGTCCCGAGTGGATAAGATCACCGCAAGCGGACAGCCGGACATGCTGATCTCCAACATCCCGCCTGAATCGGTGTGCGATCTGCAGGTCACCGACCCGGCCATCTACTTCGGCGAGCTGACCCAGGACTACATCCTGGTCAACACCTCCGAGGACGAGTTCGACTATCCTGACGGGAACAGCAACAAGTACAACCAGTACGACGGCAATGCGGGTATCAAGATGAACCCCCTGACCCGGCTCATGTTCTCCGTCCGGGAGAGAAGCCTTAAGATGCTGGTCTCCGGAAACATCAAGACCAGTTCCAAGATCATCATCAACCGGAACATCAAACAGAGGGTGAAGACCATCATGCCGTATCTGGACTATGATGAAGATCCCTACATGGCGACGGTGGACGGCAAGCTGTACTGGATCGTGGATGCCTATACGGCGACCAACCGGTACCCCTACTCCGAGCCCTACAATTCGGAGACGGACGTCAACTACGTGAGAAACTCCATCAAGGTCGTCATCGACGCCTATAACGGAAACACGGACTATTACATCGTGGACGAGACCGACCCCATCGCCCAGACGTTCAAGAACATCTATCCCAAGCTGTTCAAGAGCTTCGACCAGATGCCGGACGGGATCAAGGCCCACATCCGGTATCCGGGAACCCTGCTGAATATCCAGGCGGAGATCTATCAGCGGTACCACATGAACGACGTGAAGGTCTTCTACCAGAACGAGGATATGTGGCAGATCGCCAGTGAGATCTACGGGACCAAGGAACAGGCCATGGAGCCCAACTACTACATCATGAAGCTGCCGGGAGAGAAGAGCGCAGAGTTCGTCAACTCCATCCCCTTCACGCCGAAGGATAAGCGGAACCTGATGGGTCTTTTGGTGGCGAGAAACGATGGTGAGGAATACGGCAAGCTGGTGCTGTACCAGATGCCCAAGAGCAAGGTGGTCTACGGACCCATGCAGGTGGAAGCCCAGATCGACCAGAACACGGAGATCTCCAAGGAATTC
>CADBQT010000070.1 GCA_902796875.1 uncultured Eubacteriales bacterium | reverse complement strand
GGGACGACGGTGAGCCGGGCTTCCGTCCACAACCTGAGCATCGTGGAGGAACTGGACCTGGCCCGGGGCGACCGGATCCTGGTCTACAAGGCCAACATGATCATCCCCCAGATCGGGGAGAACCTGTCGGCCGGAGAAAGAAAGAATAACGGCGGGGAAGACAAGGCCCCGGATGGGCGCATCCGGCCCCCGGAGAAGTGCCCCGTGTGCGGAGCGGATACCCAAATCGCTGACGAGAAGGGTGTGCGGACGGTCCACTGTCCCAACCCGGACTGTCCGGCGAAACAGATCAAAGCCTTCACTCTGCTGGTGAGCCGAAACGCCCTGAACATCGACGGGCTTTCCGAGGCGACCCTGGAGCGGCTCATCGACGAGGGCATGGTGAAGACGCCGGCGGACCTTTTCCGTCTGGACCGGTGGAAGGACCGGATCGTTCAGATGGACGGACTGGGAGAAAAGTCCTACGAGAATCTTATCGCCGCCGCGGAGAAGGCGTCCCACACCACTCCGGCCCGGCTCCTCTATGCCCTGGGGATCCCGGGGATCGGATCGGCGGGAGGTAAACTCATCGCCGCCGCCTGTGAGAACCGGTGGGCGGATATGGAGAGCCTGACGACGGAGGAACTGACCGCCATCGAAGGGGTTGGCGAGGTCACCGCCCGGGACTATACCGCCTTTTTCCGGGACGAGAAAAACCGGGAGATGGTGGACGATCTGCTGTCGGTGCTGACTTTGGACGAGACCTTCACGAAGACGGGCGGAGGACTGTCCGGGAAGGTGTTCGTCATCACCGGAAGCCTGGATCAGTTCGATAACCGGGATGAGGCCAAGGAGGCCATCGAGGCCGCCGGCGGCAAGGTGACCGGATCCGTCAGCAAGAAGACGGACTACCTGGTCAACAACGACATCCAGTCCGGCTCGTCCAAGAACAAAAAAGCAAAGGAACTGGGGATCCCCATCATTACCGAGGAGGAGCTCCTGGAGATGTTAAAATGAAACTGCCAACAGGAAAACTGGACAGCGATCTGCTGAAGGCCATCGTCTTCGACAAGATCAGATATGAGCGGGACGAAGTGAAGATCCGCCCGGGGATCGGGGAGGACTGCGCCGTCATCGGATTCGGAGAGTACGACTGCGTTATGTCCACGGATCCCATCACGGCGGCGGTCAGCGACATCGGCCGGCTGTCCATCCACATCACCTGCAACGACATCGCCTCCAACGGCGTGGAGCCTCTGGGCATCATGCTGGCGGTGATGCTCCCGGAAGGGACCACCGAGGAGGATGTGGATCACATCATGGGCCAGGCGGCGGAAACGGCGGCAGCTTTGTCGGTAGAGATCATCGGGGGACATACGGAGATCACCCCGGCGGTCCGCCAACCGGTGATCGTATCCACCGCCATCGGCAGAGCCCCGAAGGACACTTCCCAGAGCGGAAGCGACATGGTCCCGGGAGACTGTATCCTGATGACCAGGTCCGCCGGACTGGAAGGGTGCGGGATCATCGCATCGGATCAGGGCGACCGGCTGGCCGGGGAAAAGGATGAGGGGGGAGAGCCCCTGCTTACCTCCGGCGAGATCGCAAAGGCCAGAGGGTTTCTGGATCAGGTCAGCGTGGTGAAGGAAGGAGTCGCCGCGGGACGCCTGGGCACCCACGGGATGCACGACATCACCGAGGGCGGGATCCTGGGGGCCGTCTGGGAGATGTGCCAGATCGCCGGCGTTGGCGGAGAGGTCTGGGAGGATGAAATACCGGTGGAGGACGTGACCCGAAAGATCTGCCAGGTCTACGGACTGGATCCTCTGCGGCTCATCTCCAGCGGATCCATGGTGATCATCGCCCCGGCGGAGAAAAAGGAAGAAATAATGGAAGCCATCCGGGCCGAAGGGGTCCCCGTATCCGTGATCGGACGGATCCTGCCGGCGGAAGAAGGCGTCCGACTGATCAAAAGAGGAAATATCTGCGGCGGGGAAGGTGAAGCCCGGATCAGCGTCGCAGTGGATCCGCCCCGCGCGGACGAAATATACAAGGTAATCGACAGGGAGGACTGAATCTATGGTAACCAATTCGAACATACTGCTTTTTCTGGCGCTTCTGCCGGTCATTCTGATCCTCATCTATATCTACAAGAAGGATAAGGTGGAGAAGGAACCCTGGGGGCTGATCATCAAACTGCTGGTCTTCGGCGCCATCTCATGTATCCCCGCATCCTTTATGGAAAGCTTCGTCGATCACATGGGACCCCAGTTCCCGGTAGGATCCCTCGGCTATGCCGTGACCATGGCCTTCCTTTCGGCGGCTCTGTGTGAGGAGATCTGCAAGTTCGGATTCCTCTGGCTCGGATCCTGGAGACATCCCGAGTTCGGGTACCGGTTCGACGGGATCGTCTACGGCGTGGCAACGGCCCTGGGCTTTGCCGCTTTGGAGAACGTGCTGTACGTCTTCCAGTTCGGCTTCGAGACGGCCATCATCCGGGCCGTCATGGCTGTACCCCTTCACGCCTTCTGCGGTCTGTTCATGGGCATCTTCTACGGGGCGGCGAAAAAGGCCTCCATCGATGGCAAGAGCAGCCTGAAATACTTCGTGCTGGCCCTGATCGTCCCCATGATGATCCACGGGATCTACGATACCCTGGCCTTCATGGCGGACCCCACAGCGTCCATCATCCTCTTCGCCTTCGTCATCGCCATGTACATCGTCTCCATCATTTGGGTGAGACGGTTCTCCCGGGATGACTGGAAGTCGGGATTCTATCCGGAGACTCAGCCTCTGTCCGCAGGAGCCGGTGGAAACCGGGCGGCCGGTATGGATCCGGCGGGGGCCAAAGGCTACAGCTACGGCAGCAATTACGGCAGGCAGACGGCAATGTCCCATCCCCATCCGGGACAGGTCCACGAGGGCAAGATCATCCTGGTCTGCCCCTACTGTCGTCACGGCATGAGAGTGCCGGCAGGACTCGGGAAGATCCGTGTCCAGTGTCCACACTGTAAGAACGAATTCGTGGAAACCACGTAAAGAGAAGAGCAGGCAGGGCAGGGGGGCCTTTCCCTCTGTCTCGCCTTGACGTTCCCGGGGAAACATAATATAATGACCGGGCAGTTAAATTGCCTTTTGATGGTTCCGTATGCCTGGTTTGGGTCCTGCGCAATAGGACACCGTGAACCTTGTCAGGTCCGGAAGGAAGCAGCAATAAGCGGAAGCTCTTATGTGCCGCAG
>CADBQT010000069.1 GCA_902796875.1 uncultured Eubacteriales bacterium | reverse complement strand
CCATACCGAACACAGTAGTTAAGCTCCTTTGCGCTGATGATACTTGGCGGGTGACTGCCTGGGAAAGCAAGACGTTGCCGCTTATTTTGGTCCTATGGTCAAGCGGTTAAGACACCGCCCTTTCACGGCGGTAACCCGGGTTCGATTCCCGGTAGGATCACCATCCGGAACTGTTGCACGAAGCCATTTGTGCGACAGTTCTTTTTTGTGCAATCGGCCGCCAGCGCCAAATCTCCCGATTGTGCAGCGACGATGGTGAAGATATTTTCCCTTGACTCGTGATTACGCACCATTTGCTTCCGAAAGGCCTTAAATCGGCCCTGTTTCGACCTCTTTTTTGAAGAAATTATTTTTCGATTCTTCGATACGCACCATTTAAAAATAATTGGTGTGTATTTGAAGCCGTGAAAAAATAATCGGCAACAAAGGACTGTGATGATCACCGCAAATGGTTTGCGTCACCAGGATATCCGGTGCTATAATGAATCCGTTGTGGAATAACGTGCGCCTACGACAAAGTGCCACGGAGCAAAGCTCCTGCACTTTCAGCAGGGCACGTACCAGCCGCTCACTCCGTTCGCGGGGTAGCGTGCGCCTGTGGTGGAACTGGCAGACACGCTAGATTTAGGTTCTAGTGCGAGAGCGTGGGGGTTCGAGTCCCTCCAGGCGCACCAAAGTGAATACAAGGCCTGGCACCCTCCAGGCGCACCAAAGTGAATACAAGGCCTGGCACCCTCCAGGCGCACCAATATAAGAAAGCGAGTGCAGAGATGAGAGCAGTGATCCAGAAAGTCGCCCGCAGCAGCGTCACCGTCGAGGACGAGGTCCGGGGCAGCATCGGCAAGGGCCTGATGGTCCTCATCGGCGTGGAAGAAGGCGACACGGAAGAGGATGCCGCCTATATTGCGGAGAAGACGGCCAACCTGCGGATCTTCGAGGACGAAGAGGACAAGCTGAATCTGTCGGTCACCGATGTGGGCGGACAGATCCTGGCCGTGTCTCAGTTCACTTTGCTGGCCGACGCCAGGAAGGGCAGAAGACCGAGTTTTGTGCGGGCAGCCCGGCCGGAAGAGGCCAATCCACTCTATGAGCGGGTGGTGGAGATCATCCGGGAAAAAGGGATCCACGTAGAGGAAGGGGTCTTCCAGACCCACATGACGGTGGAGATCATCAACGATGGACCGGTGACCATCCTGCTGGACAGCCGCCGGAAGGACTGAGCCACATGCTGATCGACAGAGTGCGACAAACCATCAAGACCCATGACCTGATCCAGACAGGGGATCACATCGTCCTCGGACTTTCCGGAGGACCGGATTCCACCTGTCTTTTTCATGTGCTGCGGCGCCTGGCCGGGGAAATGGACCTGACCATTCATCCGGTCCACGTGAACCACCGGTTCCGTCCCGGAGCGGCGGAGGAAGACCAGGCGTATGTGGAGGCCCTCTGCGCAAAGGCAGGGACGTCCTGTGTCACCTTCGTGGTGGACTGTCCTGCCATGGCAAAGGAACTTGACCTGACCCCCGAGGAAGCCGGCCGCAAGGCCAGATACGATGCCTTTGTCGAAACCGCAAAGACAGTGGATGCCCCCCGGGTATCCATCGCCGTGGCCCAGAACGCCGACGATCAGGCGGAGACCATCCTTCATCGGATCATCCGGGGAACGGGTCCGGATGGATTATCGGGGATCGCCTATAGGCGATACGAGGGAGAATTTCCGGTGATCCGGCCTTTGCTGGACGTGTCCCGGGAAGAGATCGAAGACTACTGCCGGGAGAACGGGCTGGACCCTGTGACCGACCACACCAATGGGGAGCCCACCTATACCCGGAATCGGATCCGGCTGGAGCTCCTTCCCGTCCTGAAGGAATACAACGAAAACATCGTCTCCGGCCTGGCCCGTCTGGCCAGGATCGCCGCCTCCGACAGAGAGTATCTGCAGGGGGAGACGGAGAAAGCCTTCGCCCGGCTGAAGGTGGAGGAAGACGCCGGCATCACCCTGGACCGGGAGGGTCTGGCGGCCTTGCCCGACACTCTTCGCCACCGGGTGGTCCTCTATGCCTTTGAGCGGATCGGCCTGGATCAGGACATCACCGAGGAGCGGCTGGATGCGGCGGACCGGATCATCGAAAAAAAGCAGGCCCCCAAGACCGTGGAGTTCCCCCACGGCTACCGGCTCACCGTCCGAAAAGGCCGGGTGGAACTGGTACATAAGTAGGGCATTCCTTTT
>CADBQT010000068.1 GCA_902796875.1 uncultured Eubacteriales bacterium | reverse complement strand
CTGCTTCCTGGCGGGACAGAGCGCCGGACTGGTCAAGGAGGAGCAGACCTGTGAGGAGATCGTCCGCGACCTGATGGAAGACTGCGAGAAGAATTTACGGAGGCTTGAAGAATGGGTAAAATAGCATTTGTTTTTGCCGGACAGGGGGCTCAGACCCCGGGCATGGGTAAGGACGTTTTTGACGCGATCCCGGAAGCGGCGGAGGTTTTCGCCAAGGCGGATGCCGGCCGGCCGGGAACCAGCCGCCAGTGCTTTGAAGCGGATAAGGCGGAGCTGATGGAGACGAAGAACACCCAGCCCTGTGTCTACACGGTGGATCTGGCCATGGCGGCAGCACTGGAGGCCGCCGGCGTCCATGCGGATATGGCGGCGGGATACTCCCTGGGACAGCTGGCTGCTCTTACCTGGGCGGGTGCCATCACCCTGGAGGAGGGTGTGCGGATCGTCAGTGAGCGGGGACGGGTGATGCAGATCGCCTCCGAAGCCCACGAGACGGGAATGGCCGCCGTGCTGAAGCTGTCCGATGAGCAGGTGGAAGAGATCTGCAGCAGATATTCGGACCTGTATCCGGTAAACTTCAATTGCGACGGGCAGGTCTCCGTTGCCGGCGACAAGAGCCAGCTGGAGCAGATGAGAGAGGACGTGAAGGAAGCCGGTGGCATCGCCAGGATCCTGGATGTCAGCGGCGCATTCCACTCTCCCTACATGAACCAGGCGGCGGTGGACTTCGGCGAGTTCCTGGCTGCGGCCGAGATCGGGACCGTGTCCAAGCCGGTCTATTCCAACAAGACTGCCCAGCCCTACGAAGGGGATTACCGCGAGCTTCTGAGGGATCAGATCATCAATCCGGTCTTCTGGAAGAAGCTGGTCGTCAATATGATCGACGAGGGCGTGGACACCTTTATCGAACTGGGGCCCGGCAAAGCCCTGACGTCCATGATCCCCCGGATCTCGAAGGAAGTGAAGATGTACAGAGTCAGCGACATGCAGACCCTGCAGGAGACACTGGAAGGAGTGAAGGCAAATGCTTAACGGAAAAACAGCCGTCGTCACCGGAGGCGGAAGCGGAATCGGCAGAGCGACAGCGCTGAAGCTGGCAGCGGACGGAGCGAATGTGGTGATCATCCACATGGATCCGGAGGAGAAGGCGGCGGAGGTCGTCGGTGAGATCGAGGCTCTCGGCGCAAAGGCAAAGGCCGTCCGGGGCGACGTATCCGATTTCGAAGCGGCGAAAGACATGCTGGACCAGATCGTCGAGGAGTTCGGCTCCATCGATATCCTGATCAACTGCGCCGGCATCACCCGGGACACCCTGATCGCCCGGATGAAGGAAGAAGAGTTCGACGCCGTCATCGGTGTCAACCTGAAGGGGACCTTTAACATGATCCGTCATGCCACCCCCTATTTCATGAAGCAGAGAAGCGGGAGCATCGTCAACGTATCCTCCGTTTCCGGCATCATCGGAAATCCGGGACAGGCGAACTACAGCACCTCCAAGGCCGGCGTCATCGGACTGACCAAGTCCACGGCCAAGGAACTGGTGAGCCGGGGCGTGCGGTGCAACGCCGTTGCGCCGGGATTCATCGCCACGGATATGACGGCAAACCTGAGCAAGAACAATAAGCTGGTGGACATGATCCCCATGAAGAGAATGGGCACGGCGGAGGAAGTAGCCGACCTGATCTTCTTCCTGGCATCGGATGCGTCCAGTTACATTACCGGCGAGATCATCAAGGTGGACGGCGGAGTCGCCATCTAAAAGGAGAGAGCAAATGGATAGAAGAGTAGTCGTTACCGGCCTGGGCGCGATCACGCCTCTGGGCAACGATGTGAATACCCTGTGGAACAACCTGATCGCCGGAGAGCTGGGCATCGGTCCCATCACTCTGTTCGATGCCACGGACTTCGCGGTGCAGATCGCTGCGGAGGTCAAGGACTTCGATCCCATGCAGTACATGGAAAAGTCCGAGGTGAGAAGATCCGACCGTAACGTCCAGATGGGTCTGGCGGCGGCCATCCAGGCCGTGGAAGAGAGCGGGATCGAGGGTCACTTCGATCCGGAGAGAGCCGGCGTTTACTTCGGCTCCGGCATCGGCGGCATCGCCACCTTCGAGGACGTTTTCGAGAAGTTCCTGGACAAGGGCCCCCGGTTCGTGTCCCCCTACTTCATCCCCATGATGATCCCCAACATGTGCGCGGGAACCATCGCCATCCGTTACGGGATGCAGGGTCCGGCCCTGCCGGCGGTATCCGCCTGCGCATCGGGCACCAACGCCCTGGGCGAGGCTTTCAGAGCCATTAAAGACGGATATGCGGATGTGATGATCACCGGCGGCACGGAAGCTGCCGTCACCCGCAGCAGCGTGGCCGGCTTCATCAAGATGCAGGCCCTGAATCAGACCAACGATGTGACCCGGGCCTCCCTGCCTTTCCATAAGGATCGGGGTGGATTCGTCATCGGCGAAGGCGCCGGGGCCATGGTTCTGGAAGAATACGAGCACGCAAAGGCAAGAGGAGCGAAGATCTACGCCGAATTCACCGGCTACGGCTCCACCTGCGATGCCCACCACATGACGGCGCCGGATCCCGAAGGCAAGGCCGGAGCGAAAGCCATCCGGGATGCCTGGGAAGGAAGCGGAAGCCCGTCGGCGGATAAGGTCTACGTCAATGCCCACGGCACGGGAACTCCGCTGAACGACAAGTCGGAGACCCTGGCCCTGAAGAAGGTCTTCGGTGAGGGAGCCAAGGATCTGGTGATCAGCTCCACCAAGTCCATGACCGGACATATGCTGGGCGGCACCGGCGCAGTGGAAGCCATCGCTTCCGTACTGGCCATGAAGAACAGCATCATTCCGCCCACCATCGGACTGGATGATCAGGATCCGGAATGCGATCTGGATTACACCCCCCTGAAGGCCAGAGAGTACAGCGTCGACTGCGTCCTGTCCACATCCCTGGGCTTTGGCGGACACAACGCCTGCGTCGGATTCAGAAAGGTGAACGAATAATGAACAGAGAAGAACTGATGAACATCCTCCCCCACCGGGACAACATGATGCTGGTGGATGAAGCGGAGCTGGAGGAAGTTCCCGATGGTGAGGGAACGAAGAAGATCTCTCACGGCAAATATACGGTCAAAGGAGACGAGTTTTTCCTGAAGGGACATTTCCCGGGAAATCCGGTGGTCCCCGGAGTCATTCTCGTGGAGATGATGGCCCAGTCCTCCTGCGTCCTGTTCCAGGACGAGATGAAGGACGGCTACCTGACCATGTTCACCGGCCTCAAGGAAGTCAAGTTCAAGAATCCGGTCAAACCGGGAGACACCTTTGAGAGCAAGTGCGAGGTCATCAAGGCCAAGCCCCCCTTCTATTTTGCCAAGGGGCAGGGTTACGTCGACGGCAAACTGGCCATCAAGGTGGAGTTTTCCTACGCGCTGGTAAAAGACGAGAAATAGACCGGGAGAAGGATCGGATATGACGAAGAAACTGGTGATCACGGGGATGGGCATGATCACGCCCATCGGAAACACCGTGGAACAATATTGGGACAACCTGCTGGGCAAGGTCACCGGCGTTGGCCCCATCGAAAGCATCGATACGACAGAACTTCCCGTGCGTTTTGCCGGAGAAGTCAGAGATTTTGTGGCGAAGGACCACATGCCCAGGAAGCTGGCCGGCGAAATGGACCGGTTCATGCAGATGGGATTTGCCGCCGCCACCCAGGCCCTGGAGGCTGCCGGCGGAGTGACGGATCCCTACCGCACGGGCATCATCATGGGCACGGCCTTAAACGGTATCACCACCATCACGGAGACGGAGCGTAAATACAACGAGGCGAAGATCAAGAAGGTCGGACCCAGATTTCTGGCCAAGTGCATCGGCAACATCGGAGCATCGCAGATCGCCATCGCCAACGGGATCAAGGGTCCCAGCATGACCCTGAACACGGCCTGCGCTTCCGGAGGGGACGCCATTTCCCTTTCCGCCATGCACCTGCAGACGGGACTTGCGGACGTGATGGTCGCCGTGGGATCGGAAGCCCCCGTGACGGCTGTGCTGATCCAGTCCCTGGCATCGGCTCAGGCCCTGTCCACCCGAAACGATGATCCGGAGCACGCCTGCCGGCCCTTCGATGCGGATCGTGACGGATTCGTCATCGGCGAGGGCGCGGGAGCACTGATCATCGAAACGGAGGAGCACGCCCTTGCCCGTGGCGCGATGATCTATGCGGAGCTTTGCGGATACGGCAACAACACGGATGCCTATCACACGGTGACCCCCAAACCCGACGGGGAAGGGGAGATCCTGTGCATGAAGCAGGCTCTGGCCATGGCCGGCATCGAGCCGGATAAGATCGGCTACATCAATACCCACGGCACGGCGACCCCCAAGGGGGACGTGACGGAAGTCCACTCCATCAAGAGCGTGTTCGGCGAGGACACCCAGGTGGCCATCGGGTCCACCAAGTCCGCTACGGGGCATATGATGGGCGCCGGCGGGATCACCGAGGTGATCACCTGCATCCGGGCCATGGAGACCGGCATCCTGCCCCCGACGCTGAACCTGGACAACCAGGATCCGGAGTGTGATCTCAGGATCCCCACGGAGCCGACGGAGGAGCAGGTGGAGTACGCCATGTCCAATGCCTTTGGATTCGGCGGGCAGAACTCCAGCGTGATCGTTGGCCGTTACAACGGATAGGGCTGAATGCCCCGGCCGTTACACCAAACCATGGAGGAAGGATCTATGGAAGATTTCTCTCAGAAATTCAATCGAATCATAGCGGAGACCTATCATAACGCCCTCCTCATG
>CADBQT010000067.1 GCA_902796875.1 uncultured Eubacteriales bacterium | reverse complement strand
TTCATCATCGTATCCAGGCGAGTAACCGCATTTTGCACCGTAGTGCGTGTCATGTTGACTTCAGACCTGGTAAATCTGATGCTGAAATATGATTGGCCTTTATTGGTCGGATATTGATGATCCAAGACAACATCAGTAAGGTCTGCTTTAGAATTTGTCATATTCAGAAGCCATTTATTATCAGGCACTTTTGACACAACCTTGCAGTTATTCATTGTCAGCTGTGAAACCTTGATCTGTTCAAAAATACCGGGAAGCTCGTCTAAATCATTCCAATTGTAAGAAGAAGAGTTTTTAATAGAGGAAACAACTCGAAGTGTGCAAACGTTGGATTCCACATCAAGGTCGGTCACAGTCAATTGAATATTTGATGCGTATATAAAATGCCAAAAAACGTTCACCTGGCTGGCCAACGATTTGTCTAAAGCAACCGTGATTTTATGATGGGCTCCCGAAGCACTGCGAAGGGTTAGATTCGTACCTTCTAACAAATACACCATGCTTGGATACATGTCGTTTGAAGGTTGAAGGTTGGAAATCTTCTCGCTTAGCGTTATATCATCCTGAAGTGTAATGGTAAAAGGCCGCGCCTCTGCGCCTTCATCAAGACCGCTCATATAATCTTCGATGTAGAGAATGGCCTCCGCGAATTCCTGTGAATTGGAAACAAGGAATTCGCCGTCATCGGAAGGGTCTGCAGCATGAGCTGTCATCGGGATAAACGTGAACAGAATAAGGGCGAAAAGTGCAAGAATAGACAATTTAAGGGCTCTCATCTCGCTCCTCCTTCAAATCTGCGTGCTCTATCTGTTATAAAAGAATGATCGGCTGCATCCTGCAGGTTAATGTGGTCTAATGATATAACACCATTTCAGTGTTGTAAAGCAAAATCATCAGAATTGTCAAAAAACTGCCAGAACTACCGAAGATCCGGCGGGAGGCCGGGTCTTCGTCGTACCGATCTGAGGAGAAGTGGAATGCCTCAGAGTCGGGTTATTTCAGATAATCGTCGATGCTGGCTGCAGCCGTCTTGCCGGCACCCATGGCCAGGATGACCGTGGCCGCTCCTGTGACCGCATCTCCTCCGGCGTAGACGCCGGGCCGGTTGGTGGCTGCACCATCGTCGGTGCCGATGCCGCCCCGGTCGTTGGCCGCCAGATTCTCCGTGGTGTCCAGGATCAGGGTGTTCAGCTTCGTTCCGATGGACATGATGACCGCATCCACGTCCAGGATATAGTTGGAACCTTCGATCTCCACGGGACGTCTTCTTCCGGAGGCATCCGGCTCGCCCAGTTCCATCTTCACGCACTCGATCCCGTTCACCCGGCCGTCCTTGTCGCCCAGGATCTGTACCGGATTGCGCAGGAGCTGGAAGTCGATACCTTCCTCGATGGCGTGGTGGATCTCCTCCGCTCTGGCCGGGATCTCCTCCATGGACCGACGGTAGATGATATAGACCTTCTCCGCGCCCATGCGCATGGCGCAGCGGGCGGCGTCCATGGCCACGTTGCCGCCGCCAATGACGGCGATCCGCTTCCCGGGAGGAACCGGGGTATCGTAATCATCCAGATATCCCTTCATCAGGTTGATCCGGGTCAGGTACTCGTTGGCCGAGCATACGCCCAGAAGGTTTTCTCCGGGAATGTTCATGAAAGAAGGAAGTCCCGCTCCCGTTCCCACGAACACGGCGTCGAAGCCTTCTTCGTCCAGCAGCTCGTCGATGGTCTCCGACCGGCCGATGATGGCATTGTTGATAAAGGTCACGCCCTTCTCCGCCAGCTTGTCCACTTCGGCGGAGACGATGGACTTGGGCAGACGGAATTCGGGGATCCCGTAGGCCAGCACGCCGCCGGGCTTGTGGAGGGATTCGTAGACGGTGACCTCATAGCCTTTGGCGATGAGATCGCCGGCGCAGGTCAGACCCGCCGGGCCGGCGCCGACTACGGCGACCCGTTTACCGTTGGCAGGAGCCGCACGGAGAGCATCCTCATAGCGCAGGAGCTCACCCATCTCCTCTTCGTGCTCCGCGTGCCAGTCGGCGACGAAACGCTCCAGACGGCCGATGGAGACCGGCTCGCCTTTGACGCCGCGGACGCACACGCCTTCACACTGGTTTTCCTGAGGGCAGACTCTTCCGCAGACCCTGGGCAGAGCGCTGGTCTCTGCGATGATCTGGAAAGCTTCCTCAAACTCCCCTTCCGCCACCTTGGCGACGAACTCGGGGATCTGGACCATGACGGGGCATCCGCCGGTGCAGGGCTTGGTCCTGCACTTCAGACACCGCATGGCCTCGTTGATGGCCATTTCCGCCGTGTAGCCCTGAGCCACTTCTTCAAAGTTTCTCGCCCGGACCTGAGGATCCTGTTCGGGCATGGGGTTCTTGATCTTCTTCAGATTAATCATGGTAACGAACACCTCCTGTCAGGCGGCAGATGTGAGCTCTGTCTTCGGCTTCCTGCTCCGAGTAATATGCGTTTCTTCTGATCAGCTCGTCCCAGTCTACCTGGCTGCCGTCGAATTCCGGTCCGTCGACGCAGACGAACTTGTTCTCTCCGCCGACGATGCAGCGGCATCCCCCGCACATCCCCGTTCCGTCGATCATGTACGCGGTCAGGGAGGCCACGGAATGGATCCCGTAATCCTCGGCGATCTTGCAGGTGAACTTCATCATCATGGGAGGTCCGACGGCGACGACCTCGTCGTACTCGTTACCTTCCTCGATGAGAGCCTTCAGCTTGTCGGTGGTGAAGCCCTTCTCT
>CADBQT010000066.1 GCA_902796875.1 uncultured Eubacteriales bacterium | reverse complement strand
GGGGCTGGAGAACGTGGAATACACCGATCCCTATTCTGCGGGACGGGGAAACTCGATCCGCTATCTGGCCGTGGCGCCCTGCCTGGACACCATGCAGGCCGAGGGGGTCGAAAACCTGTTCTGCGCCGGAGAAAAGGGAGCGCCCCTGATCGGACACACGGAAGCGGTGGTGACGGGGGCCGTCGCCGGATACAATGGAGTGCAGCAGGCCCGGGGCGGAGAGCAGATCGTCCTGCCCGAACGGCTGGCCGTGGGGCGGATCATCGCCCACTCCCATGAGGAGTTTATCCGCCGGGAGAAACACGGTGAACGGTTTACCTTCGCCGGGGGAAGCTTCTTCGAACTCATGAAAAAGGAAGGCCTGTACTCGACGGATCCCGAAGAGATCGCCCGGCGGGTCGAGGATGAAAACCTGACGGATCTGTTTGCGCCAAAACCGGAATAAGAAGATGGACCGAAACCTTGTGGAAGGTGACAAATTATTATCGGGATTGTATCTGCAGCTGATGGCGGTCAATATTCTGATCGGCCTGGTACAGCCATGCAATCTTTTTGTGGACAGCATGATCACCGGGAAGGGCCTGGGTGTGGCGGCCATGAATGCCTATGCTCTGTTCCTGCCGGTGGGGGCGTTGATGCTGGCCATCACCAGCTTCTTTGCCCTCGGGGTCCAGATAAACTGCTCTCATATGCTGGGGGACGGCAGGTTCCCCGAGATCAAAAAACTGGTCCAGACGGGGCTGGTTTCCGTGGTCATCCTGTCCTTTTTCCTGGCGGCGATCCTGTACTTCTGTTCTGCGCCCATCGCGGTGCTCCTGGGTGCAGATGAATCCGTGCCCGGACAGATCAAGGACACGGCATCCTATCTTCGGGGATTTGCCCCGGGCATCCCGGCCATCATTCTCGTGGGCACGTTGGTATCTCTGCTGCAGCTGGAGGGAAAGAAGAAAATGGTGGTCCTCCTGTCCGTCTGCATCTTCGTCATCAACGGAGCAGGGGATCTGGCCAATATCTTCATCTTCAAGAAAGGCCTTTTCGGTATGGCGGCCGCCACCGCCGCGGCCAGCATCACCGTATGCATCGTCCTGCTGATCTACTTTCTCACCGCGTCCAGGATGTTCCGCTTTTCCCTGGCCGGATTTCAGAAGAATGACCTGCTGGCGATCTGCAAAAACGGTCTGCCCTCCCTGTCCTATTTCGGAAGCCTGGTGATCCGGGCGGCCTTTTTCAACATGCTCATCCTGACCAGACTGGACGGGGATATGCTGGCCGTCATGCTGGTAGTCACCAGCTTCCTGACGGTCGTCGATGCGGCCATCGGCGGCACGGGAGATGCGGCCCTTCTTCTGGGCGGCGTCCTCTATGGGCAGCGGGACATCAAAGGACAGCGGAAACTGCTCAAGACCGCCCTTGCGGCAGGGGCCGTTCTTCTGCTGATCGTCACCCTGCTTACCGTTGCCTTTGCAAAGCCCATCGCCGGCCTGTTCTCCAACAACAGCGATCCCGAATTCATCCTTCAGGCAGCCCGGGCCATCCGCCTGACGGCGTTGTGCTTCGTGGTCAATGTCTGGTCCTGCGTCCTGAAAAAATATATCCAGTCCGTGGGCAGGGCCGTATATACATCCATCACCAACGTGCTGTGCAACGTGGTGTACGTGTGTCTGGCCGCGTGGATCCTGGTGGGGGCCCTCGGATCCGATGGGATCTTTCTTTCCTTTGGGGTCTGCTACTTCCTGATCCTGGTCACCCATATCACATATGGCTTTTATCTGTCCCGAAGCAGCGGGAAAAAGGGATTCGACCGGCTGCTCTTCCTGCCGGCGGACTATGAGGTGTCCGACGAGGATCAATGGGTCTGCTCCATCCACGATATGGACGGCTGCACCAGGGCATCGGAGAAGATGATGGCTCTCTGCAGGGAAAAGGGGGTGGATGAGAGGAAGGCTTTCCTGATGTCCCTGTTTGCGGAGGAGCTGGCGACCAATGCGGTCAAACATGGTTTCAGACCCGGTGGCCACAGCGTGGTCGTTCTGAAACTGACCTTTATCCATGAGAGGGTCATCCTGAGCGTCATGGACGACTGTCCTCTGTTCGATCCCACGGATCACTATATCCGTCTTCGGCAGTCCGGGGATTCTGTGGGCGGGATCGGGATCCGTCTGGTCATGGGCCTGTCGAAACACACGGTGTACACCAACAGCTTCAGCATGAACAATGTGATGATCGAGATATGATATAATGGGACAAAAGAAAGGGGGGATGACACATGAAACTGGAACAGGAATTCTTCGTCGGCGTTCAGGACGTGGACGGGAAGAAGAGGATCACGAACAAGGCGCTGATCGAAATGATCTCCAATATTTCCATGCTCCACGGAGTGAGGACGGGACAGACCAGCGCAGAGGGCGTCAGCGAGATATCCTGGATCGTCCTGGGGTGGAAGCTGGAGGTCTATAAGAGGCCCTCCATGTTTACCACTCTTCGTATCCAGACCTGGGCCCAGCAGTGCGGGAAAGTCAGAGCGAACCGGGACTATATCGCCCGCGATGAATCCGGTGCTGTCGCAGCTAAAGCGACGGCGGTCTGGGTGCCCATCGAGGTGAAGACCGGCCGTTTCCTGCGGATCACGCCGGAGATCATTGCACCCTTTGATCCGGAACCGGATGAGCAGCTTTTTCCCGACTATTCTTTCCCCACGCTGCGGGAATTCGATATGCCGGTCCTGAAAAGGATGCGGGTCACGGCGACCAGAGCCATGGTCGACTACAACGATCATGTGCACAATTCCGATTATATGGATCTGGCC
>CADBQT010000065.1 GCA_902796875.1 uncultured Eubacteriales bacterium | reverse complement strand
CTGTGTTTGTAAAGGCAATAAATATCATGGTGAATATTTGTAATATATCCAAAAGAATGATAGAATGCAGGGGAAGGAGAAAAGAAGATCATGGCCCTTACCGTACAGGACATTCTTGAACTTCCCTCGGGACAGAAGATGACCCTTCTGGCCGGCAGCAGGGGACTGGACCGTCCGGTGATCTCCGTGGAGATCGCCGACTATGAGTTTGCCCCGGGCCTTGAGCATCTGCTCCAGGTGGACGCCGGTCCGGAGCCGGTCCTGGAGTCGGGCAGCTTCATCATCACCAGCTTTCTCTTCGCCAAAGACGACCCGTCCCTGATCCTGTCCACCGTAGAAAAACTTGAGCAGATGGGGATGGCGGGGCTGGCCTACAAGCAGGTCATCTACGAGGACCTCCCCCCGGAAGTCCTGGACTTTGCCGAGAAGAAGGGATTCCCCATCTTCTCCTTTGGCATGACCGTCTGGTTCGAGAACATCATCTTCGACATCATGTATGCCGTCCAGTTCGACGACCGGGTGTATCTGGCGGGCGACAAGCTCGCCGCCATGGTGGAGGGTCGGATGGATCGATCCCAGCTGGACATCATCCGCAAAGGGATCTCCCTGAAACTGCAGCCCTACGTTTCCGTGGCTTTCGTCGCCGGAGAGGGTCTGGACGCCGACCGATTCCTGAGAAGCTTCTACCTGCAGAAGGGAATGCAGAGCAAAGGCCTGATGGCCCGTTACGAAGACGGTCTGTTTCTGATCATCACCTCGGCAAAGGCGGATCAGCGAAGCCATGAACTCATCCGCCGGGAGATCTTCGAGGTGGTGGGGATCCCGGGCAGATCCAGGGGAAAGAAGAGGATCCTTCAGGGGATGAGCCAGGTAAGGAAGGCAGAGGAACTGGATCAGGCCTTCCGGGAAAGCTGGTTTTGTCATCTGGCTTCCGCCGCATCGGGAGAGAATTTCGAGCATTTCGGTCAGGCCGGGGTCTACCGGGTGGTCCTGCCGGCATTGGAAAAAGAGGAAGCCCCTGCCTTTGCCCGAGAGATACTTGGACCTTTCGCAGAAAACCCGGACCTTATGGAGACCGCCCGGGAATACGTCCGAGCCGGCGGAGAGATCACCCGGGTGGCCGATCGCTTACACTGCCACCAGAACACGGTCCGCTACCGACTCTCCCGGATACGGGAACTGACCGGACTGGAAGAGATCACAGAGAGCGAGCTGTACCTTCGGCTCAAGACCGCCATCGCCATCGACGCCCTCTCCTCCGGAGGGGACCGTACCGAAGAATAGATAACAGAAAGAGGAACAGAAACTATGCAGGAACCGACAACCCCGGAAAGAAGGGAAGCCCCGGACAACACCGGACAGCTCAAGCGAAAGAAAAAGAGAGTGCGCAGAAGATACAGGAGGGCTCGCATACTCCTGACCCTTCTCATGCTGGTGGCCGCATCCTCCGTTCTCATATACATGCACGACGATCAGGCACCGGCGGATTTTGACAATGCCGCCATGAAAGAGATCGGAGATCCGGATGCTCCCGTGCCCAAGATCGGAGCCGATGGAGCGGAAGTCTACTGCACCAACCTGGAGCAGCCGGTCTATCAGAAGAACGCGAACAAGAAGATCGATCCCTACAGCATCACCAAGATCCTGACCGGCTATCTGGCGGTGGAGAATCTGGATCTGGATAAGGTGGTGACCATCTCGGAGCATGCGGCGACGCCACTGGAGAACGGGACCACCATCTATCTCCAGGCGGGGGAGAAGATCAGCGTCAGGGATCTGCTTTACGGGGCCATGCTGGAGTCGGGAAACGATGCGGCGACGGCTCTGGCGGAAGCGGTGTCGGGAAGCGAGGAAAAGTTTGCCGAGCTGATGAATAAGCAGGCCAAAGAGTGGGGCTGTGAAAACACCCACTTCGTCAACGCCAACGGCTGGAAGAACGACGATCACTACACCACGGCTCACGACATGGCCCTCATCACCGCCAGGTCCTTCGAAAACGAAGACCTGCGCAAGATCACCATGACCGAGGAGTACGTGATCCCGCCCACCAACATGAGCGAGGCCAGGACCCTGGTCAGCCATACCCTCAGGGGGAGGAAGGTCGACTATATGGTAGGCGGCAAGACGGGGGGATGGACCAGCAAGGACGCGTCTTTGGCGGTGGCCTTCAGCAAGAACGGCATCGACGGATCGGCGGTGGTGCTGAGAACGAAATCCAAGAACCGGAAGAAGGAGATCAATAAACTGATCGGGGTCGTCCAGGACATCACCCCGGGCTACATGGTGACGGAAAAGGGCGGTGAAGTCTGTCAGGCCAGGGTCAAGGGGGGCAAGAAGTTCATGACCACCCTCTGCGCGGATAACACCATTACCGCCTACCCCAAGGGATATGAGAGAAGCGGCATCCAGGTCAAGCTGAAGCGGGCGGATCTGGAGGCGCCCTTAAAAGCCGGGACCGAGGCAGGAACATACACCGTGTACGTGGACGGCAAGAAGCTGAAGTCGGGGACCCTCATGACCACGGAGGATATCGGGAAGGGCTCTTTCCTGGCCAATTACTTCCTGCCTGACCGGGCCGCGCGGCTGATCGGCGGGATCCTTCTGGCCTGGCTGGCGCTGATGATCATCCTCATCATCGCTGAGGTCCGGGCCCGCAAACAAAGGATTTGACGCAGGAGCCTCATCCCCGTAAAATAGTAAAGTCAGAAGTGAAGGGGGCTCAAGGGAAAAACCATCGAAACAGGAACCGGAATGAAATTCTTTTATGCATTGATCATATTCCTCCCGATCACCGTTATCGGTGAATTTATGGGGCTTTCGGACACCCTCCTTTTTGTGTTCAGTTCTCTGGCCATCATCCCCCTGGCGGGACTCATGGGTAAGAGTACCGATATCATCTCCTGCTATACGGGACAGAGGATCGGCGGTCTGCTCAACGCTACCTTCGGCAATGCCACGGAACTGATCATCGCTTTCGTGGCCATGAAGGCGGGAATGTTCGATGTGGTGAAGGCATCCCTTGCCGGCTCCGTGATCGGAAACATCCTGCTGGTGCTGGGCATGGCCATGCTCCTTGGGGGAGTGAAGCATAAGACCCAGCGGTTCAACATCTACTCCAGCAACATCACCTCCAGCATGCTCCTGTTTGCCGTGCTTGGCCTGTCCATACCGGCCATCTTCACGCATACCATGCCGGAGAAAAGTCTGACCACCCAATTCGAGGGGCTGAGCGTGCTCACCGCAGTCCTCATGCTCCTGATCTACGTCATGCAGTTCGTCTTTTCCTTCGTCACCCACAAGAGCCTCTTCGAGGAGACTCTCCTTGCCGATGACGAGGAAGCGCCCAAGATGAAACTGCCTGCGGCCATCGGAATGCTGGTGGGTGCCACCATCAGCATCGCCATCCTGTCGGAAATCTTCGTGGCAACGGTGGAACCCATGGCGGAGACGGCTGGACTGTCCAAGACTTTCGTCGGCATCATCCTGGTGCCCATCATCGGCAACGCGGCGGAGCATTCTACGGCCATCATCATGGCCATCAAGAATAAGATGAATGCGGCGGTGGAGATCGCCGTGGGATCCAGCCTGCAGATCATCCTGTTCGTCGTTCCCGTGCTGGTCCTGCTCAGTCTGTTCTTCACCCCCATGAGCATCGTGTTCACGCCCTTCGAGCTGGTCGCCGTGGCGGCGTCGGTGCTCATCGCCAACCGGGTCTCCTCCGACGGAGAATCCAACTGGCTGGAGGGACTGCAGCTGGTATGCGCTTACGTCATCATCGGGGCGGCCTTCTTCTTCGTCTGATCCCCGTCCATCGAATAACTACAGTCAAATCGACCTGAACTTAAGGAGGTAAACCACATGAAAATCACAGTACTCAACGGAAGCCCGCGGAAGCAGAACACCACTTTCATGGTAGACGCTTTCGTCGCCGGAGCCGAGGAAGCCGGTCACACGGTGGAGGTCATCCAGGTGGGCAAAATGAAGATCGCCGGGTGCATGGGCTGCGAATACTGCCACGGCAAGGGGGAGGGCCAGTGCGTCCAGAAGGACGACATGGAAAAGGTCTATCCGGCCTACAAGGACTGCGACATGATCGTGTTCGCGTCCCCCATCTACTACTTCACCATGACCGCGCAGATCCAGGCGGCGATCCAGCGGATGTACAGCATCATGAACCTGCCCAAGGCGGAGAAGGCGGCTCTGCTCCTCTCCTCCATGTCCCCGGACGTCTACGACGGCGCCATCGGGGAGTATAAGGGGATCCTGGGCTTCATGGGCATCGAAGATGCAGGGATCATCACGGCCAAGGATCCGGAGAACGGATCGGAAGAACTGAGACAGAAGATCTACGATTTTGCAAAGGCCCTCTAGGCCTTTGGAAGATCCCCGGACTCCCGAAAACAGGGAGATCCGTTAGAGTGACCTAACGCATGATAATGCCTTTTCCGGCACGTCACACCCGGTTTCGTTTCCCGAAATCGGACAATCTTGCTGACTTGCGGAAAAGGCGTTTTTTTCGGGGAAAAAGGCCGTCGGAATCGTTGACAGTTCAATGGATAAAGACTACTATTTTACTACGTTACCAGGGCTTTTACTTCGGTAAAGTGAAAAGCCGATAAAGAAGAAAGGAGACGCGCGCGCATGGCAAAAGAAGCAGGCGGCAAGAAGGAAAGCTGCATTCGGCCGGACGACCCCCGATACAAGGAACTCAAGGCCTACATCGATTCCGTCCGTGATCAGCAGGGCATCAACAT
>CADBQT010000064.1 GCA_902796875.1 uncultured Eubacteriales bacterium | reverse complement strand
GCCAACTGGCTCTGGAGCCATGGATTCAAGATGGGCGAGGAGAAGCTGCGGAAGAAGAATACGGACATGATCGTCCGGGCCCTTCGGAAGAACGACATCGCCATCCTGACCCATCCGGGGGACAAGGGCCCCTTCGATATCCGAAAGATCGCTGAGGTCTGCGCGGAGACGAATACCCTGATGGAGATCAACAGCCGCCACGGTCATCTGACCGAGGAGGAGATCGCCATCGCGGCAGAGGTCCCGGAAGTACAGTTTATTTTGAGCAGCGATGCCCACGTTCCGGACGCGGTAGGAAACTGCCGGGGCGGACTGGACAGAGCATTTGCAGCGGGGCTCGACCCCAGGCGCATCGTCAACATAAGAAAGAAGGACGAATAGGGATGAGAATGGTCATCATCACAGGGCTCTCCGGAGCCGGCAAGACCCAGGCCATCGACTGTCTGGAGGACATGGGATACTACTGTATCGACAACATGCCTCCGGCGCTGATCCGAAGCTTTCTCGATCTGACCATCACCGGCACCATCGAGCAGGCGGCTTTTGTGGTAGACGTGCGGAGCCGGCAGTTCTTCGAGGATTTCAGTCAGGCCATCGAGGAGATCGACCAGACGGAGATCGACCATAAGATCCTGTATCTGGAGGCCTCGGATTCGGTGCTTTTGCGCCGGTTCAACGAAACGAGAAGAGCCCATCCTCTGGCGGAGGGAGGTTCCGTCAAGGCTGGCCTTGCCAGAGAGCGGAAGATGCTGGAGCCCATCCGGGCGGCGGCGGACCACATCATCGATACGTCCAACATGAAGACGGCCCAGTTCTGGGCGGAGCTGCGCCACATTCTCACCTCCGGGGAGAAGGAGAGTTCCTTCGTGATCAACATCACCTCCTTCGGATTCAAACGGGGAACGCCGGCGTCCGTGGACATGATCCTGGACACCCGGTTCATTCCCAATCCCTACTACGTTCAGTCCCTGCGGAAGCTGACGGGGAACAACCGGAAGGTGGCGCACTATGTATTGAAGCAGGAGATCACCCAGGTGTTCCTGGACAGCATCACGAGTATGGTGGACACGCTGGCTCCGTGCTACATGAAAGAAGGAAAGTACAGCCTGGGCATCGGGATAGGGTGCACCGGAGGTCATCACCGGTCGGTGGCGGTGGCCAACGAACTCTACCGCAGGCTCAAGGAAAACGGTCACCGGGTGACCATCGAACACCGGGACCTTTAAGAACATGTCATAGTTTATCGTATTTATATAGAGGTAAGGAGGAAACAATACTATGGAGAAACTGATCATTGCTGCGTGCATCTGCGGCGCGGAAGTCACCAAGGAGCACAATCCGGCGGTCCCCTACACCGTTGAGGAGATCGTCCGGGAGGCAAAATCTGCCTACGATGCCGGAGCGGCGGTCATCCACCTGCACGTCCGCGAGGACGACGGGACCCCGACGCAGAGCCACGAGCGTTTTCAGGAATGTATGGATGCCATCTACAAGGAGTGCCCGGATGTGATCATCCAGCCGTCTACCGGCGGAGCCGTGGGCATGACCGACGAGGAGAGACTGGACTCCACCAACGTGACGCCGACTCCGGAATTCGTCACCCTGGACTGCGGAACCTGTAACTTCGGTGGCGACGAGATCTTCGTCAACACGGACAATACCATCATCAACTTCGCCAAGACCATGCAGGAAAAGGGCATGAAGCCGGAACTGGAATGCTTCGACAAAGGCATGCTGGACATCGTGCTGAAGACAGCCGGACGCAAAGGCTATCTGGACATGCCTATGCACTTCGACTTCGTTCTGGGCGTACAGATGTCCGCGACGGTAAGGGATCTGGCCTTCTGCGTGGATTCCGTTCCCCCGGGATGCACCTGGACGGGATGCGCCATCGGAAGAGACGCCTTCAAGATCGCGGCGGCTTCCATCATCATGGGCGGCCACTGCCGTGTCGGATTCGAGGATAATCTGTACATGGAAAAGGGCGTTCTGGCCAAGAGCAACGGCGAGATGGTCGAGAAGGTCGTACAGCTGGCGAACCTCCTGGGCCGTGAAGTGGCCACGCCGGACGAGGCGAGAGAGATCCTCAGCATTCCCAAGAGAAAATAAGGGAAAAGGAATAACGGGATAAACACGGGCCTCTCCGACATCGGTGAGGCCCGTTGTCCAATGATCCGTAGACCCGGAGAAAAGATGGACATTTGCACAGGTGGATATAAATGGCAAAAGACACAAAATTTGTAATTGAAACGAAGAATGAACTGGCCCGGGTGGAACCGGAGAAGGATTGCTGCCGGATCGCGGAGATCGCGGCCTTCATTCGATTTGCCGGAAGCATCCGTCTCGCCGGAGGGGGCAAGTACCGGATCGTGATGACGACCCCCAATCTGGCGGTTCTCCGTCACTTCAAGAAGCAGATCCACAAATACTTCGAGGTGGATGGAACCATCGAAAAGAGCGTGGGCACCGGCGTCGGCAGAGGAACCAGATACTCCATCACCCTGGGGCCGGAGGAACTGAGCGACATGATCCTCCGGGAAGTGGGGATCCTCATGGCCAGAGCGGGCAGAGACAGCATCATGGACGGGATCTACGACGAGCTTCTCCGGACCAAGTGCTGCCGCAAAGCCTATCTTCGTGGAGCCTTCCTTGCCTCCGGGACCATGACCAGCCCGGAGAAAGGATATCATTTCGAGATCACCACCACGTCCGAGACCAACGCCAAAGATCTTCGCCGGCTGATCAATACCTTTACGGACATCACCCCCCGGATCGTGGCCCGGAGAAACCGCTTCGGCGTGTATATCAAGGCCAGGGATCAGATCTCCGACATGCTGGCCATCATGGGCGCCGGAGGGCAGTACCTGAAATATATCGATGTCCTGATGATGCGGGATATGATGACTTCTGCCCGGCGGGCGGACAGCCTGGATAACGCCAACATCGACAAATCCCTTCAGGCGGCCCAGCAGCAGGTGGAATGGATCCGGAAGATCGAGGCCAGAGCAGGGCTTTCCAGCCTGACACCCAAGCTTCAGGAGGTGGCTATGGCCCGCCTGGAACACCCGGACGCCGGCCTGGAGGAACTGGGCCAGCTTATGGACCCGCCCCTGTCCAAATCGGGAGTAAACAACCGGCTTCGGCGGATCGGAGAGATCGCCGAGGGCAAGTAGGGGACTTCTTTGACATCGGGAGAAGAGCATGAACAAAACGTGGGAAAAAGGGCAGGACGTGGAGATCCTGCTTCATGATATGAGTGTGGACGGTCAGGGCATCGGACGGCTCGATGGCTCGGAGAGAGAGCCCGGACCGAAAGAGGCGGCGAGGCTGGAAGAGACGACAGAAACTGCCGTCTCCGGCAAAGGCCTGGTCGTCTTCGTTTCCGGCGGCGTGAAAGGGGACCGTGTCCGGGCCCGTCTGACCAAAGTCAAAAAGAACATGGCCTTTGGACGGGTGGAGGAGATCCTGGAGCCTTCGCCTTTGCGAAACGGGGAGTTCGACTGCCCCGGATCTGCCGGGGGCTGCGGAGGGTGTCCTCTTGGACAGCTGGACTATGAGGCCCAGCTGGAGATGAAGGAGGCCCAGATCGGGAATCGGCTGACCCG
>CADBQT010000063.1 GCA_902796875.1 uncultured Eubacteriales bacterium | reverse complement strand
GAGGCGCTGATCCCCAGTCGTCCGTCCTTGATGCGGGACGGCTTCTTGCCCCTGTAATAGATCACGGTGTGGAACAGATAGTTCCCCTTGAACTGGGTGTAATACCAGCACCGGCCGTTCCTTCCCGTGTTGAAGTATTTCCCCTTGGCTTTGATGGTGTAGGTACCCTTGGGGGTGGGTGTCGAGCGCTTGCCCGTGGTGCATTTGAACTTCTTGATCTGCCGCCAGTTGTTCTTCTTGCCTTTGTAGATGCGCACCTGGTGTTTCGTGCAGTTGACCAGGATCAGATACTTGGTCCTGCTGGGGTACTTCTGGGCCTTCAGATCCATTTTATCGCCGATGACATACTGGTATACGCCGGCGAACCTGCTCAGCCGGACGTACTTACCGTCGATCTTCTGGATCCCTCTCAGTTTCCTGCCGTTCTTGTAGTAGTAATACTTGCCCTTGATCTTTCGCCAGCCGGTGTAGTTGGCATAAGGGTCCTTACTGGCCTGCTTCGTGGCCTGGGCTGTTGTGGTAGCCGTGGTGCTTCCTGCCGCAAAGGCAACTTCCGCTCCCGGCGCGATCAGCGTGCATGCCATGACCAGGGAGATCACGATCCCCAGGATGGTCCTTCTTCTACTCATGGCGTCCCCTCTTCTCTTCATTTCGGTTACACCTTCTCTTCTATCCGTAAATTATACTACAGAATCCCTCTCCAAACAAGGAAAAACAAGGTTTTCAGCCCTTTACATCCGCCTCTGGACGATGTAGAATTATTCCTGTATAAAATCACGGAGGACAGAACAATGAACAGAAAACCAAACGTTGCCGTCGTCGGTGCCACCGGAGTGGTCGGGACCACCTTTCTGAAGGTTTTGGAAGAGCGGGATTTCCCCTTCGAAAACCTCTATCTCATGGCGTCCAGCCGTTCCGCCGGCAAGACCGTGACGTTCAAAGGCAAAGAATACATCGTGGAAGAGCTGACGGAGCATTCCTTCGACAAGCCCATCGACATCGCCCTCTTCAGCGCCGGCGGGAGCACCAGCGCCAAGTATGCCCCCATCGCCGCCGCTCACGGGGTCACCGTGGTGGACAACAGCAGCCAGTGGCGGATGGATGAGACCGTGCCTCTGGTGGTCCCTGAGGTCAATCCTCAGGACATCGAATGGAACAAAGGCATCATCGCCAATCCCAACTGCTCCACCATCCAGGCCATGCTGGCCTTAAAGCCTCTCCAGGATCACTACGGCATCAAACGTGTGGTCTACTCCACCTACCAGGCCGTATCCGGTTCCGGGATGAAAGGCATCAACGACCTGAAGAACGGCCTGGAAGGGAACGACGAAGATCTTCAGGCCTACGCCCACCCCATCGCGGGCAACTGCCTCCCCCATATCGACGTCTTCATGGACAACGGCTACACCAAGGAAGAGATGAAGATGATCAACGAGACCCATAAGATCCTGGGGGACGACGATATCCGGGTCACGGCCACCACCGTCCGGGTCCCCGTCTTCGATTCCCACAGCGAGTCCATCAACGTGGAGCTGGAAAAGCCCTTCGAACTGGAGGACATCCGGAAGCTGTACGAGGACTTCCCCGGCGTGGTCCTTCAGGACGACGTGGAAAACAACGTCTATCCCCTGGCCAGAGACGCCGCCGGCACCGACGAGGTGTACATCGGCCGGATCCGCCGGGACTACTCCGTAGAGAACGGCCTGAACATCTGGGTCGTGGCGGACAACATCCGCAAAGGCGCCGCCACCAACGCCATCCAGATCGCCGAGGATCTGCTGAAGATCCTGCCGGACTGATCCTCAGGCCTGATCCGGAGAACATCCGACACCGGCAAAACAAAAGAACTGCCGCATTTCGCAGCAGTTCTTTTTTCTTACATCTCGATGGGCTTTAGGCCTCGGCCATAACGTCTTTGCCGTCGTAATAGTTACAGTTGGGGCAGACGCGATGGGGAAGCTTGGGCTCGTGGCACTGGGGACAGATGGAAAGTCCCGGAGCCTTCATCTTCATGTTCGTTGCTTTTCTCTGCTTCGTCTTCGCTTTGGACGTTTTTCTCTTAGGTACTGCCATGACTACACCTCCAGTATATACTTAAAAATCTCGTTTTCTCGCAACATTGAAAGTATACCCTCTGCGTATAGCCTTGTCAACATCTTTTTGCCCTTCCTAGGCGTTGACGATGTTGTAGGTGTCTCTGGCGATCATCAGCTCCTCGTTGGTGGGGATCAGCAGGATCTTCACGCGGGAGTCGTCTCTGGAGATGATGGTCTCCTTGCCCCGGACCTTGTTCTTGACCAGGTCCAGCTTGATGCCCAGGTTACCCAGGTCGTTGCAGATGATGTCTCTCATGCCGATGTCATTCTCACCGACGCCGGCGGTGAAGACGATGGCATCCACGCCGTTCATCTCGGCGATGTAGGCGCCGATGTAGAACCGGACTTTGTGGGCGAAGACCTTCAGGGCCAGGAGGGCTCTCTCATTGCCTTCCTCGGCAGCCGCTTCCAGATCACGGAAGTCACTGGATACGCCGGAAATGCCCAGAACGCCGGACTTCTTGTTGAGGATCTCGTTGGCCACGCCCTGATCCAGGTTTTCCTTCTCCCGGATGAAGGTGACGATGGCCGGGTCGATATCACCGGAACGGGTTCCCATGACCAGCCCTTCCAGGGGGGTGAAGCCCATGGAGGTGTCGATGCACTTGCCTCTCTTGATAGCGGAAACGGATGCGCCGTTGCCCAGGTGGCAGGTGATGATCTTCAGGTCATCCAGGTTGACGTTCAGGATGTCGGAAGCTCTCTCCGCAACATACTTATGGGAGGTTCCGTGGAATCCGTAACGCCGGATCCCGTGCTTCTCATAGTACTCGTAAGGAATCGCGTAGATATAGGATTCGGGAGGCATCGTCTGATGGAACGCCGTATCGAATACGCCGACCATGGGAGTGTTGGGCATGAGCTCGCGGCAGGCTGCGATACCCAGAAGGTTGGGCGGGTTGTGCAGGGGAGCCAGCTCCACGCACTCTTCCAACGCTTTGATGACCTCGTCGTCGATGAGGACGGACTCGGCGAACTTTTCACCGGCGTGAACGACACGGTGACCCACCGCTCCGATCTCGGACATATCCTTCACTACGCCGTGTTCAGGATCCTGAATGGCATCCAGCACGTGGCCGATGGCCGCCTTGTGGTCCTCCATAGGGGTCTCCAGAACGAACTTGTCCATTCCGATCTTCTCATGGGTGATGATGGAACCGTCCATTCCGATCCTCTCCACCAGGCCTTTGCATTCCAGAACCTCATTGGTCATGTCCAGGACCTGATACTTGAGGGATGAACTACCACAGTTGATGACTAAAACTTTCATTTCGACTCCTCCGTGAATAATCAAAAAAACGTACGCAATTATTATACCCTGTGATCAGGGTTTTTGGCAACAGTCAATCCGGCCGATCGGCGGTCAGAGGTCCTCGTCCCCGGTGATATAGGGCGCCCGCCGCCGGTCACCAAAGGCATCCGGGTCCCTGCCGCAGATCAGGTGAAAAAGATCCGTCGCGGCCAGATCCAGGGCCAATGCGTCCCGCTCCGCCTCACCGAGATGATCGGTCCGGTTGGCGTTGACCACCAGGGGCAGATCCTTTATCTCGGCCAGGACCTTCCGCCCGGCAGGGCCTGCCGCCAGCAGACGGCCGTAGACGGGAAGATGGCTTTCGGCGGTCCCGACGTCCAGCCGGTCCATCCGCTCCCCCCGAATCCCAAGAAGGATATAGACGAGCATCCGGCGGATGGCGGAGGCCGTGTATCTGCGGGAGGTCATCCGGTCCAGGAAATCCGAATAGGATCCGGATCCGCGGATCTCCTTTTTCAGTTTGTTCTCCAGGCCCTCTCCCACGGAATAGATCTCTGCAAGGTCTTCCGGACTTCGGGATAACAGGGCTCCCTGGAGGAGAAAGAAAAGCCGCTCCTCCATCTCCTGCTGATCCTCCCAGTGGGCATCTTTTGGATCCCAGGGCAGATAGGGGGCGATGTCCTCCCCCACCCGGACCATTTTCCGAAGGACGGTGCCTCCGGCCATGGAGGCTTCTTCGTTCTTTTCCCGGTAGCCGGCACCGGCTCTCACCACGGGGACAGGCGTGATCTCCCTGCCCTGCTCCCGCCACCAGCCGATCCGTTTCAGGTATTCCAAAGCCAGGATGTTGTTGGGCAGCAGGCTGAGCCGGGTCAGTTCATCGCCAAAGAGCTTTTGGCTTGCCCGCTCCCCCGCCTTTGCGCGGGAGCACCCTTCCTTCATCTCCAGGAGCACGGCTTCACTGAACTCTTCTTCGTGCTCCCGAAGAAGGCCGGCCAGCTTCTCCAGATCCTCCGGGTGCTCCGCCTCGCATCCATAGGAGATGTGGGTGGCTCCCGCCAGGGCCAGGATGTCCACGGCTCCCGCGGCGAAGTGCTCCGCCCTGCGGCAGGCCCGGACAAAGGGCAGCTCAAACACCAGGTCGATGCCCTGAGCTGTGGCGATCTTCCCCCGCTCCCACTTGTCCAGCACCGCCGGTTCTCCCCGCTGGGTGAAATTCCCGCTCATGACCGCAAGGCATGCGGCCTCCGGGACCCTTTCCTTCGCCTGCTCCAGCTGATAGGCGTGACCCCGGTGAAAAGGGTCGTATTCCGCTGTGATTCCGAGAATGGGTCTCATCTCTTCACTCCGTCAAAAAAAGCCGCGGCGCTGGGCCGCGGCATTCCGTATCTCGATCAGTTCTTCTGCCATTCCACTTCCGTGTCATCGTCGTCGGAACCTTCAGCTTCGTCCCCTTCAGGCTCTTCGCCTTCCTCGTCGGACTTGAATTCGGGCGATTCGTCCATCTGGGCCTTGTAGGCCATGTCCTTCAGCTCTTCCCGGTTGGACTCCAGGGCTTCGTTGATGTCCTTGAAAGCCTTTTCCAAGTTGGAGAACATGTCGGCGAAGTAGAGATCCGACAACTGGGTCATCTTCCCCTGGAAGCTGTAGAGGATGCTGTCCAGATAGTCGTAGGTGCCGATCTTCAGCTGTCTGGCCGTGTTCTCGGTGTGCTTCATCAGCTCCTCCGCGCGGACCTTGGACCGGGAGGTGATCTCGCTGTTGTTTACCAGGGCATCCGCCTGCTTCTGGGCGTCTTCGATGATGGATTCATACTGCTTCTTCGCTTCAGTCATGATCCGTTCACGTTCGTTCTTGATCCACTGTGCCTGCTGGATTTCATCCGGCAGCTCTGCGCGGATCTCCCGGACGATCTCCAGAAGTTCCTGGGAATCCACCATGATCTTCCCCGTAAGCGGGAATCCGGCGGCCGTATCGACGATTTCTTCGATTTCTTCCAGTAATTCTAAAACCCTCATGATATCCTCCCGTTTAACACATTTTTATTTCCTGACCGCGTCCATACGCCGAAGAATGACGTCGGGGACGAGGCCGTCTATACTTCCCCTGAGTGAGTGGACTTCCTTGACCATGCTGGAACTGATGAAGGAGTATTTGGGGTCCGTCATCAGAAATACCGTCTCCACGTCTTCGTGGAACAGCCGGGCGTTCATATGGGCCATCTGGAGCTCGTACTCGAAGTCCATGGTGGCTCTCAGTCCTCTCACCACGACATTGAAGCCGTTGGCATTGACGTAGTCAGCCAGAAGTCCGGAAAAATGACCTACCTTCACGTTTTCCAGTCCATTAAGCACCTCGGAGACCATGTCGACCCTCTCTTCGACGGTGAACATGGCCTTTTTGGCCGGATTGGAAATGATCCCGACCGTCAGTTCATCGTACAGTCTGGCGGCCCTGGTGATGATGTTCATGTGGCCGCAGGTCAAAGGATCAAAAGAGCCTGTATACAGTGCTTTTATCTCCATGCTCGGATTCTTCCTCCCACAATCTGTAGTCTATCATACCATATCATCTGGCGTATAGCAACGATATATTGAACACTTGCATATGCCATATCGACGCTCTTTTTCCCGGAATAATCCATGGATTTCTTCCGGATAATCTTCGTTTTTTCCGTGCTCGGCGATGAGGATCCCGTCGGGAGCAAGAAGCTCTCCTTCATCGATCAGGCGAAAGGCCTCCTCGGCCAGCCCCTTATCATAGGGCGGGTCCATAAAAATGATGTCGAAGGGTCCCTCCAGGGTCTCCAGGACCCTTCGGTAATCCCCGGTCCTAACCGTCGCTTCCTCCCCGATGCCGCAGCCGGCCAGATTCTCCTTGATCAGGCGGACAGCTGCCCTTGAGGAATCCACGAAAACACATGCCTTTGCGCCTCGGCTTAAGGCCTCGATCCCCAGCGCCCCGCTTCCTGCGAACAGGTCCAGCACCCGGGCCCCTTCCGTTCTTCCCGTGAGCATGCTGAACATGGCCTCCTTGGTCTTGTCCGAGGTGGGCCGGATGTCGTGGTTCTCCGGAGAGCGGAGTTTTCTTCCCTTGTAGATTCCTGCGATGACTCTCATGATTCCTCCTCTACAGCGCCAGGGTCAGTTCCTCGCCGAACATATTCTCAAGCTTTTCCTTCAAAAGCCGGTGCTCCGGCAGGCTCAGGGCCGGGTCCGCTTCCGTCAGGGCTTTGGCTTCTTCCCTGGCCATGGCTAAAACGTCCCGGTTTCTGACCAGATCCGCCATGTGGAGGGCGGGTAGCCCGTGCTGCCGGGTGCCGAAAAGGTCTCCCGGGCCTCTCAGTCTCAGGTCTTCTTCGGCGATGGCAAATCCGTCGGAGGAGGACGCCATGATGGCGGCCCGCTCCTCGGCGATCTCTCCGCCCCCGTCCCGGATGAGGAAGCACCAGGACTGGCGGTCTCCCCGTCCGACCCGGCCTCTCAGCTGGTGCATCTGGGCCAGTCCGAACCGCTCGGAATTTTCGATGACCATCACGGTGGCGGTGGGCACGTTGATCCCTACTTCGATGACCACGGTGGCCACCAGAAGATCGATGTCTCCCCGTCCAAAGGCTTCCATCACCTGATCTTTCTCCGAAGTCTTCATGCTCCCGTGGAGGAGCCCCACCCGATATGCTCCGTGGGGGCCGGCGCCGGAAAATCTCTCTTTCAGCTCCTCCGCCGTCTCCTGGGCCGAACGGATCTCCAGGGCATCGGAAGTATCGATAAGCGGAGTGACCACATAGGCCTGATGGCCCGCGGCCAGCTCCTTTTCCACGAATTCATAGCACTTTTCCCGCTGGGAGACGTCCAGGGCGTAGGTCTTCACCGGCTTTCTCCCCGGAGGCATCTCGTCGATGACGGAAATATCCAGATCCCCGTAGAGGATCACCGCCAGAGTCCGCGGGATGGGGGTCGCCGTCATGACCAGGATGTTGGGGTCCTCCCCCTTCTGCTGGAGACGGATCCGCTGATCCACGCCGAACCGGTGCTGCTCATCAGTGATCACAAGACCCAGCCGGGAGAACTGTACTTCCGGCTGGATCAGGGCGTGGGTGCCCACCAGGACCTGGATGTCTCCACTGGCCAGGTCCTCCAGGATCTGCCGCTTTTCCGCTGCGCCGCATGATCCGGAGAGGAATCCCACCCTGATCCCGAAGGGCGCAAAGGCACGGGAGATCCCGTCGTAATGCTGGCGGGCCAGAATCTCCGTGGGAGCCATCATCACCGCTTGATATCCGCTTCTCACCGCCGCGTAGATGGCGATCTCCGCCACGGCGGTCTTGCCTGAGCCCACGTCTCCCTGGACCAGACGGTTCATCACCCGTTCCCCGGCCAGATCGGCCAGGATCTCATCGGCGCACCGTCTCTGGGCGAAAGTCAGGGCAAAGGGCAAGGCGGAGATGTATTCCTCCGCTGCATCGGTCCGCTCGAAGGCTGCCCCTTTGCGGGCGCCGGTCTTTGAACGAATGGTCATGATCCCGGTCTGAAGGAGGAAAAACTCGTCGAAGATCAGCCGGGAGCGGGCTTTTACGAAGGTCTCTCCCCCTTGAGGGAAATGGATCTCCTCCAGAGCCTGGGCAAGGCCCAGAAGGCCGTTCTTCTCCCGAAGATCCTCCGGCAGGTGATCCTCTATCTGCCCGTAGAGGGACCGGATGGCCTTCTGCCAGTTGAGCATGTCCCTTTGGGTGATCCCCTGGGTCAGGGGGTAGATGGGAACGATCCCCTCCTCCCGGTCCGCCGCCGGGCAGAACTCCGGATGGACCATCTGAAGGCCGTATCTGCCCTGAGTGACTTTCCCGAAGAAGGCGTACTCCTCCCCCTCCTGAAAGTACTTAAGCAGGTATCTGGCCTGAAAGAACAGGATCTGCATGCCCCCGGATTCGTCGGCAATATCAAGACGGAGAGACTGTTTGCCTCTCCCCCGATAGTAGTTGGTTCTGGAGCGAATGACCCGGGCAACGATAAGGCCCGTCTCATCGGGGCCCATCTGGGCGATGGGCTTCACCTCTCTCCGGTCCTGATAGGTCCGGGGAAAGTGATGCATCAGATCATCCAAAGTGGTGATATTCAGATTGGTCAGCGCCTCCGCTTTTTTCGGGCCGAGCCCCCGGAGGGTCTGGACGGGATCGCTTGGTTGCATGAGGTCCGCCTTTGCACTTATCGGGAGAACACCAGATGTCTTCTGGCGATATCCCTGGACGCGGTACCGGTGACCACCACGGTGACCTTGGACAGTTTAAGGTCGAGGACCTCCTCGGCCCCTTCGTAGATCCCGGTGATGATCTGCTCCACGGTCTTTCTCAGGCTGGCGCCGAAACGGATGACCACATAGACGGTGATCTTAAGCCCTTCCGGCGTTTCCTCCAGCTGGATATCCCCCGATTCCACGCTTTTGGGGGTCAGCCGTGAAAAGAATCCGGGGAATCTTCTCTGCTTCTTCCCCTTGTAGTTCATAATGGTGGCATCGCCCCGGCAGCTCTCCACTGCGCCTGTGACGATGCGGTAGATGACGTTTCTGGAAAAACGTATTTCTCCCCAATCGGTCTTCAGTTCAAACATAGGCTTATGATACCACAAAACCCCTTTTTTGCAAGAAAAAAGAGACTGCCTGACAGCCTCTTTCAAGTCTCGATCAGCCGATGGCGCGGGTGACTTTCCCGGATCTCAGACAACGGGTACAGACCTTGGCCTTACGCACTTTGCCGTCCTCTTCGATTCTCACCGTCTGGATGTTCGCATTCCACTTTCTTCTCGTGTGTCTGTTCGAGTGGGATACGTTGTTCCCGGAGACCTGTCCTTTACCACAAATCTCACATTTTCTTGACATCTGCCGCACCTCCTTGCACTGGGTATTTCAATGCTTTTCGCATGATTCTCTCTGATTTCGCACCGGGCTGTCCACATCAGCCGGGCAATCGAACATTGGGTATTATAGCACAGGCAAAAGGCCATGACAAGTACTATTTCCCGAATCCTTTATTCCTTCCAGAATACGATCCTTCCCTGCTCTCTGGTCTTTGGAAGATCGATGAGCCGCTGGTTCCGGCTCCCCCGGAACTGGAGGGTCAGATCCCGCTCCCTTTCGATGTAGGGCCCGTCGATGAGAAGGTCGGTGCACCGCATGATCCTGCGAAGGTCCGGATCCCCTTTTGCCATCTCCACCAGCTGCTCCAGGGTGTATCCGGTGAACAGGGTAATGGTCAGGCCCCGTTTCTTCACTTCTTCTGCCAGGGCCGCAAAGGCAGGGGTCTGGCACAGTGGCTCTCCCCCGGAAAAGGTAACCCCCTTGAGAAGGGGGTTTTTATCGATCTCTTCCAGGATCCTATGGATGGAGACGTCCTCGCCTCCCTGGAAATCGTGGGTCTCCGGGTTGTGACAGCCACGGCAGTGGTGAGGACACCCCTGACAGAACACGGCGAACCGGATCCCCGGGCCGTCCACGATGGATTCCCGCACGATTCCGGCGATCCTCATGGTGATCTCTCCGTTTTCCTCCGGCATTACAGGCTCTCCATTCCGGAACCGATGGCGTGCTTGACCCGATCCTTTTCTTCGGCGGTCTTGGCGTCGTTCCACTTATCCATAGTCCCTACCAGATATCCGGTGATCCGGCGGATCCGTTCGAATCCCGGGTCTCCGTCGTCTTCCGTCCGGCCGCAGCAGGGGCACTGGTTGTCGATGATCCCCGTGTATCCGCAGACCGGGTCCCGGTCCACCGGGTGATTGATGCTGCCGTAGCCGATGCCGCTTTCTTTCATGCACCGAACGACCTGCTCGAAGGCCTCCAGATTCTTGGTGGGATCTCCGTCCATCTCCACATAGCTGATGTGGCCGGCGTTGCTCAGGTTGTGATAGGGCGCCTCCCTCTTGATCTTGTCGAAGGCACTGATGTTGTAGTACACCGGGATGTGGAAGGAGTTGGTGTAGTAATCCCGATCCGTGACCCCTTCGATGACCCCGTACTTGGCCCGGTCGATGCGGACGAACCGTCCGGAAAGACCTTCTGCCGGGGTGGCCAGCAGTGTGTAGTTGAAGCCGGTCTTCTTGCTCTCATCGTCCATGAGCTTTCTCAGGAATCCGACGATCTCAAGACCCAGGGTCTGGGCTTCATCCGTCTCCCCGTGATGGGCACCGATGAGGGCCTTCAGGGCTTCCGCCAGGCCGATGTAGCCTACGGACAGGGTCCCGTGCTTCAGCACTTCCGCTACCGTGTCCTCTTCACCCAGCTGATCCGAGTCGATCCATACGCCCTGTCCCATGAGGAAGGGGAAGTTCTTGACCTTCTTGGCCGCCTGGATCTTATACCGCTCCATGAGCTGATCCATGGCCAGACGGGCCTTTCTCTCCAGTTCCTCGAAGAACCATTCCACGTCGCCGTGGGATTTGATGGCGATCCTGGGCAGGTTGATGGAGGTGAAACTCAGGTTTCCTCGGCCGCCCACCACTTCTCTGGAAGGATCGTGGACGTTTCCGATGACCCGGGTCCGGCATCCCATGTAAGCGACCTCCGTGTTGGGGTCCCCTTCCTTGTAGTAGCGCAGGTTGAAGGGCGCGTCGATAAAGGCAAAGTTGGGGAACAGCCGCTTGGCGGAGACCTTCATGGCCAGCTGGAACATATCGTAGTTGGGATCCTCAGGATTGTAGTTGATGCCTTCCTTGACCTTGAAGATGGCCACCGGGAAGATGGCCGTCTCTCCGTGGCCCAGTCCCGCTTCGATGGACAGAAGGATGTTCTTGATGATCATCCGGCCTTCCGGCGTGGTGTCCGTTCCGAAGTTGATGGAGGAGAAAGGCACCTGAGCTCCCGCACGGGAGTGCATGGTGTTCAGATTGTGGATGAACGCTTCCATGGCCTGATAGGTGGCCCGATCCACTTCCTTCAGGGCGTAGGCGGTGGACTTCTTCTGGAGACGTTCGATGTATTTCTCGTCGATGATCTTGGCCAGGTGTTCCTTTTCCAGTTCTCTGTATCCATTGTCATCGGCAATGATGGGCCAGATGCCGTGTTCTTCCCTGATCCTGGCCCCGATATCCTTCATACGCTCGACGCCGTCCTCGATGTCGAAGAGAAGGTTGAGCATTTTGCCCAGGTTGGTCCAGTACAGCTTCCTGTAGGTCTTGACCACGCCGTTGGCCATGCCGTAATCGAAGTCGGGGATGCTCTGGCCGCCATGCTGGTCGTTCTGGTTGGACTGGATGGCGATGCAGGCCAGGGCCGAGTAGCTCTGGATGTCGTTAGGCTCTCTCAGGTGGCCGTGACCGGTGGAAAACCCGTCTTTGAACAGTTTTTCGATGTCGATCTGACAGCAGGTGGTGGTCAGGGTCAGGAAATCCAGGTCGTGGATGTGGATGTCTCCATCCTTATGAGCCTGGGAGTGCTCCGGCTTGAGGACGAACATGTCGTCGAAGATCTTGGCGCCTTCGGAACCGTACTTGAGCATGGTGCCCATGGCCGTATCGCCGTCGATATTGGCGTTTTCCCGCTTGGTATCGTTATCCTTGGCTTCCTTGAAGGTGAGATCCTCGTAGATCTTCATGAGACGGGTGTTCATCTCTCTCACACGGGTACGCTCCGCTCTGTAGAGGATGAATTCCTTGGCCGTTCTGGCGTG
>CADBQT010000062.1 GCA_902796875.1 uncultured Eubacteriales bacterium | reverse complement strand
TTCTTCTGGAGCGGCGAATAGGCTACCTGGCCATGACCCAGCAGGACGCTGTCGATGATGGCCTGACGGTCGATGGCGTAGCTTAACGCCGCCGGCAGTTCACGATGCTCCTTGAACAGTGGATTGTTGAAGTTGTACATGATGCCCCGGTAGTCCGCCGTAGTCATCTCGTACACTTTGAAGCCTTCCTTATCCTTGAATCTGTCCTCCGCCTTCGGGGTGATCTGGGCGAAGTTCAGTTCTCCGGATTCCAGCTGGAGAGCCCGTGCGTCGTAGTCTTCCACGATCTTGAAGATGACCTTGTCGATCTTGGGGGCGCCCTGATAGTATCCGTCGAACTTTTCCATGACGATGCTCTGGCCCATGTCCCAGCTGGTCAGCTTGTAGGGGCCGGCGCCGATGGGATTCTGGTTGAAGTCGGACTTGGTCATGTCCTGTCCGTCCAGGATGTGCTTGGGCAGGATCCCGATGCACAGGTAATCCGGCATGGCCTCGTTGGGCGCGGTCAGCACGATATCCACGTGGGTATCATCCACCACTTTGACTTCCTTCACGTCCTCGAAGTTGGATGCGTTCTCCGAAGCGTTGTCCGGATTCTGGATGGCCTCGATGGTGAACTTGACGTCCTCCGCCGTGAGGGGCTCTCCATCGTGGAAAGTCAGTCCGTCCCGAAGGGTGAAGTGATAGGTGTTGGTCTCCTCATCGAATTCCCACTCCTCGGCCAGTCCGGGGATCACCTCGTCGTTCTCACCGTGGGAGGTCAGCCCGGCAAACAGCAGCAGGTTGATCTCCCCGTGCTCGAACAGAGCCGGGTTGATGGCGGTGTAGTCGCCGCTGCCGTAGACCAGGGTGTTGCCTTCAGCCGCAGCATCCCCTGCCTTTGCATCTTCCCCCTCGCTGCCGGAGTCTCCGCATCCGGCGAACGCCAGACACATCCCCACCGCCAGCACGGCGGACAGCATCAGCATCAATAATTTCTTCTTCATGTCTTCCTCCTTTGCCGCATGAATTCTCCCAATTCTGTGAAGCACAGAATGGTGATGACTAGAAATGCTCCCGGTATGATCAGTAGCCACCATGCTCCCGTGAGGATCGCGTTCTGCGAAAGGGACAGAAGGGTCCCCCAGGACACCACGTTGGACGGAAGCCCGAGCCCGAGAAAACTCAAGGTCGCCTCCGTGGCGATGGCGCTGCCGATATGGGATACGATCATGTAGGCCACCTGGGCCATGTAGTTGGGCATCAGGTGACGGTACAGTATATAGAAAAAGCCTCCGCCCATGGTCCTGGCCGCCATGACGAAGCCCGCCGTCCTGAGCTGCCTCACCTCGCTGCGGATCATCTTGGCGATGGGCATCCACCCGGTCAGCCCGATGGCCACCGAGATGGTGAGCAGGTTCCCTCCGCCGGCCAGGGCGGTAAGGAACAGCACGAAGAGGATCTGAGGCACGCTCATCAGGATCTCCGAAAACCGCATCATCACGTCGTCCACCCGGTCAGCCGCAAGGCCGGAGATCGTCCCGTACAGGATCGCGATCACCGTGGTGATCAGGGTGGAGAAAAGGCCGATGGTAAGGGAGATCCGTCCCCCGTGCCAGACCACGGCGAAGAGATCTCTGCCCAGCGTGTCCGTTCCGAACAGATGGAATATGGACGGGGCCTTGCTGATCTGACCGGGATCCATATAGTAGGGATCCTCTCCCGTAAGCAGGCCGGTGATCAGACATCCGCTCACGATGACCGTCAGGGCCGTGAAGGCGAACCAGGGGATGCGCTCCCCGCCCAGCCGGATCAATATGTTGTCTCTCTCCTTTCGCTTCACAGCATCTGCCCCCTTTCCTCACGGATCCTGGGGTCGAGCCGTTCGCTGATCTCCTGAGCGATCATATTGGCGAGGATCACCACCGCCCCGGTGATCAGGGCGATGATCATCAGCAGATTGTAATCGTGATATTGGGCGCTTTCCACACCCAGCCGGCCGAGTCCGGGATAGCTGAACACCATCTCCACCACGTAGGCGCCGCCCAGAAGATGGGGCAGGAAGATGGCCATGATGCTGACCGCAGAGGGCATGATGTTCCGAAGGCAGTGACGGTAGATCACCTGCCTTTGGGTCATTCCTTTGCCCCGGCAGAGGAGCACGTAGTCCTTCCCCGCCTCCTCAGACAGCCGCACGCGCATCAGATAGGCGCAGTACCAGAAGTGGGTGATGATCAGACTCGCCGCCGGCAGGACCAGGTGCCACATCCGGTCCGCAGCCCCGCCGCCTCCCACGTTGAAGGCGCCGCTCATGGGGAAGAGCCCCAGCCCTGCCGCAAAGGCAACGATGAGCAGCATGGCCATAAAGAATTCGGGAATGCTTCCCATGGCCACGCCGAAGCGACGGACCAGGCGGTCCAGCCACGTATCCTCATGAAGGACGCAGAATACCGCAGTGAACATGCCGATGATGAAGATGGCCACGAAACTCACTCCGGTGAGGAGGATGGTGTTTCCCGCCACGTTGCCCAGGATCTCCGTGACCGGCATCTTGTACTGAAAGGAGATGCCGAAGTCTCCGTGGAGGGCCTGGGTGAGCCACCGGACGTACTGGGTCACCAGGGAATCGTTGAGCCCCAGCTTTTCTTCCGCCGCGGCCAGCTGTTCGGGAGACATCCTCTCCAGGGCGTCTCCGTAGTAAGCCCTGAGCGGGTCCCCCGGGGCAAGCCGGGAAATGAGGAAGGTGATCACCGACAGCACGAAAAGAGACAGGATCAACTGTCCGATTCTTCCCGCGATGTGTTTGCCGATGCTTCTCTTCATGCTTCCCCGTCTGTCCTATGATCTGGCCAAAATAAAATGAAGACCGACACCCCGTCTGAGGGTGCAGATCTTCGTGATCCGATTCCGCGCTTCATGCGCGTGGTATTCGTCGTTCTTCTATTCGTTTGCCTGTCCGAATTATATCATCGCCGGGACGGTCTGTCCACCGTAACCCGCTTCCTGCCGGGAGATTTTCCTGGGGCGCAGGTTTCCGGTCCTTGCCGGGTTTTCCCTAGGGCGTGGGGGGACTCTCCCAAAGGCGGAAGCCGCCCTTGTCCACAGGCTCCCAGGGATCATCCACCCGAAGCCCGTTCAGGTTGTTTTCGATGGCCCGGATCACCCCGCTGTGGGCGACGATGATCACATTCTTCCCGTAGTCGGAGCTTAAG
>CADBQT010000061.1 GCA_902796875.1 uncultured Eubacteriales bacterium | reverse complement strand
GGGAGACGACTATCTTCTGCTTTTGCAGCAGGGGGACGGCCGGTGCGACCTTCTCTACGAGGACGGGACCATGGATGCGCCCATTCCCTCCGATGAGCGGTGCCACGACAATGTGACCACATCCCTGGCGGACGATGAAGCGGCCAGGGAGATCCGCAGCGTCCTTCTTTCCCTGGGGAACGGAAGGCCTGCGGCATGTTTCCTCTCCTCCGATGGAGTGGAAAACGGGTTTTACGATGATGCCGGCCGGATCGATTTCACGGTAGGCGCCGGGCAGGAGCTGGTCCAAAGGCAGGACGAGCCGGTTTCGGAAGTGCTCCGGCCATTGCTTGACCATGTGAGCGAATATGGAAACGGAGACGATGTTTCTCTTGCCGGATGGATCGATGCCCGGGTCTGGGAAGGGGCTGCGGCATCGGTGGAGTGATCGGAAGATACCGACGGCATGGAGAGAAGATGCCGGGAAGGAGTAATCAAGGATGGTTTGTCAGAAGTGCGGAACCCAGTTGGGAAAGGAGGACAGATTCTGTCCCAACTGCGGCGCGCCCACAAAGGGTGAGTCGGGCCCCGGGTTCGGGGACAGCCTGATCATCGGAGAAGATGAGCAGACGTGGATCCTGCCCCCGGAGGAATGGGCCCAGGACCAGGGTGGTTCCTGGGGTCCGGATATGGCGGCGGCAAACGATGATTCGGATGACTCGGACTGGTCTGATTGGGACGATTCCCCGTCGCCGGAAACGGTTTCGGGCCCGCCGGGAGACGGCCGACGGATCGATCCGTCTGAGCGCCATGAACTGGTGATGCTCACCGGCGCAGAGGCGGCGTCGGGATGTGAGAAGGTGGTCGAGATCGAGGATCAGGAACTGACCATCCGGATTCCGCCGGGCACCCGGGAGAGGGACACCATGACCATCCCGGGACATGGATATGTAGATCAGACCACAGGAGAGCGTGGCGTGTTGAAGATCCAGTTCCTCATCGACTGAAGGAGAGGGATCACTGGACGATAGGCAGAAGGGACAAACTATGGCAGAGAGATTTGCGGAAGCGATATATGAGTTGCTGGAGGGAACCAACCCCAGTTTCCCCGATGACTGCAAGCGGTTCCTGTCCGGAGTGCAGGACGTGGCCGGTGACTATCCCCGGGAGAAAAAATCCCTGGGGAGGTTTGCCGATGACCATTTCATAGAGATCTGCGCCGCTGCGGGGAAGACGGATGAGGAAGATATCCCACAGGTCATCTCCCGAGCGACGGACTATCTTCAGAGCGAATATCTGTTGGAGGAAAGCTGGGCAGCGCACCTGTCGGAGGAGTTCGTCCTGGCCATGTGGGCCCACGGCCACGGAGAGTCTCCGGAATGGATCGGAGATCAGCATCCGGCGGGAGCGATCGCAGCAGGAGCAGCAGGCTCCGCTGCCCGCAAGGCGGGCCGACCCCAAAAGCCCATCGACGAAAGGGCAGGGGAAACGGAGATGATCGATGATCCGGTAACGGGACCCCGAAGGGAGACCTTCCCCGAGGATGATGGCCCGGAGATCATCGGCGCAGCCGACGCAGGAGCCGGCGCGTATGGGTCCGGTGGTTATGCCGGAACAAACTCGGGAGGCGCCGGAAACGGCGGAGGACGAGGCGGTCTGCGGGCACCTCACATCATCGGTATCGTGCTGATCGCGGCAGCTCTTGCCTTTGGATTTGCCTTCCTCTTCGGCCTGAAGTCCTGCGGAGACGAGGAAAAAGACAGCGGGACGGAGACAACGACGGAAGCGACGCAGGAGAAGGACGATTCCGGAGAGGAAGCGAATGACGATAGCGACTCCGGGGAGGCGGCCGGTGAGAATGGCTCCGGCTCAGAGAGCGGCAGTGAAGCCCTCGCACCTACAGACCGGGTCTTTGCCCACCGGGGAACGGGAGGAGCGGTAGACTCCTTCAACAGTTATGACAGCGCCATCCAGCAGGGCGCCACTCATTTCGAACAGGACGTGGTCTACGCGGACGACGGCCAGCTGTATGTGGCGAAGGGCTCCATTTCCCCTTACACGGTGCCGGCATCCCAGGTGGCCGGGAACATTCGGCTTCGGGATGTATTTGAGCATTATGGCAAGGACTACACCTTCGTGGTGGAACTGAAGACCACCTCTGCCCAGGGAGCGTCCGCCCTGGTCGATCTGATCCGGGAATATAAGGAAGAAAACAATGTGATCGTCCAGTGCTTTGAATCCGGGATACTGAGCCAGGTCAAAGGGGCCTTGCCCCAGACGGAGACCATGTACCTCTGTGACAACAATCACAACGGGCAGGCTGGAGTGGACAGCGCCCTTTCCATGGCGTATGTGGACATCATCGGCGTGTCCTATAATGACGGGATGATGAACATGATCAACCGGGACGCCGTGCACGGAGCCGGGAAGAAACTGTGCGCCTGGTCTCTGGACGACGTCAATGCCATCCGCCAGGCCATCGACCTGGGCGTAGACTGCTACTTTACCGTCATTCCGGGAGAAGCCATCGCCCAGGAGAAGTCCTATCGGTAGAAAACCCGATCACTTGAGGAGAACAGCATGAACATACCAGCGACGAATCAGCCCAGACCCACGTTGATCATCATCGACGGAAGCGGGTCGATCCAGCAGCACGATATTTACGGGTTCCGAAAACCGGAGATCACCATCGGCCGGTCCTCGGAGAAGAACGACATCGTCATCGGGGATTCCTTTGTCTCAGGAAGACACGGGACGATCATCAGCAGAGGAGATAGTTTTTACTACGCCGATGAGAACAGTTCCAACGGCAGTCTGGTGACGGCGGCATCCAGGACCCGGTTTCTGAAACAGGAGACCCGGCCCGTCGAACTGGGCAACAACTCGGTGATCCGCATCGGCAGCGCCAGGAATCCGGACAAGCGTGTCCTCATCTGGTTTACCTATATCCGGGGTGAGGAACAGCTGACCCAGATGGAAGTGGGCGAGCGGGAGATCTCCATCGGCCGGGCCCAGAACTGTGACATCGTGCTGAACCATCCCAGCGTGTCCAGGCTTCATGCCAGGATCACCATCCACGGAGATCAGTGGGGGATCCGGGACTGCGGCAGCGCCAACGGTGTGTTGATCAACGGAGAGCGGCTCCTTCAGCCCACCCGGCTTCTGGACAAAGACGTGATCCAGATCTCCGGCTATCAGCTGATCCTGTCGGGAAACCACATCTACTACAAGAACAGGATCAGCGGGATCGGCATCACCGCCCGGGGGATCAACAAATACGTGGGAGGCCGCAACGCCAAGAAACAGATCCTGCGGAATGCGGACGTGAAGATCGACGCCAGCGAATTCGTGGCCATCATCGGCGGCAGCGGCGCCGGCAAGTCCACCATCATGAATGTGCTCAACGGCTTCGACCGATCCTACCATGGCGAAGTCTATTACAACAACATCAGTCTGAACGATAATTTCCAATCCCTGAAGAGCATCATCGGCTATGTTCCTCAGGAGGACATCATCTATGAAAACCTGACTTTGCGGAAGATGCTTCAGTACACCGCCAAGCTGCGCATGCCCAAGGACGTGGACAAAGCTGAGGCGGAGGCAAAGATCGACGAGGTCCTCCAGACCCTGGACCTGGTGGAACACCAGAACACCCTGATCCGCAAGATGTCCGGCGGGCAGAAGAAGCGGGCCAGCATCGCCGTGGAGCTGCTGGCGGATCCGAAGCTCTTCTTCCTGGATGAACCTACATCCGGTCTGGATCCCGGGACAGAAAAGAACCTGATGATGTCCATGCAGCGACTCTGCAAAGAGCAGGAGCGGACGATCGTCATGGTCACCCATACCACCCAGAGTCTGCACCTTTGCGATAAGGTGATCTTCATGGGGCCCGGCGGCCGGGTGTGCTTCGTCGGGAACGTGGAGGAAGCCAAGAAGTTCTTCGAAAACGACGACCTGACGGAGATCTACAACATCATCGCTCAGGATCCGGCTCACTGGGAGAGAAAGTTCCGTCACATGGACGATCGGGCCGAAGAAGAAGGGGGCGGAGGAGAGAACGAGATCTCCCGGTACCGCCGGGGCAAGAGTTCCCCCTTCCGCCAGTTCACCACCCTGGTGGCCCGGTACTCTGAGCTCATCCTGAACGACCGGAGGAAACTGCTGATCCTCATGCTGGAGCCCATCGTCATCGGACTGCTCCTGTACATCGTGGCGGGGGATAATGTCTTCGACGTGTTCAACATGGAGGACCCGCGGCCGGACGATACGCCTCCTGCCGTGAATGCGTACAACTCCACCAAATCCATCATGTTCACCCTGAGCTGCGCCGCCATCTGGATCGGCCTGTTCAACTCCATCCAGGAGATCTGCAAGGAGCGGAGCATCCTGAAACGGGAATACATGGCCAACCTGCGGCTGCCCGTTTACATGGGATCCAAGGTGGTCGTTCAGGCGGTGATCGGCGCCATCCAGGCGGTGCTCCTGTCCTTGACCTTCCTCCTCATGGTGGATAAGTTCAAGAACGATGGTGAGGTGGATGTGTGGCACGAAGAACTGGAGACTCTCTTCGACGGCAAGGGGATCTATCCCGAGATCATGCTGACGGTCTGGATCACCATCCTGGCGTCCATGGCTCTGGGGCTGATCGTCTCATCCATCGTGAAGACGGGGGACAAGGCCATGGTGGTCGCTCCATTCCTTCTCATCGTCCAGCTCCTGTTCTCCGGATTCCTCTTTAAACTGGAGGGGATCAGCGAACTGATCGCCAACGTTACGGTGAGCAAATGGTCGGTGGACAGCCTTTGCCGGATCGCCAACCTGGGCAGCATCAGCCCGGACTTCGAGGATATGATCAACGACGACCTGGACACCTTCGCCTGGGATGTCGGAGAACTGCTGCAGGACTGGGGGATCCTCATCCTCATGACCCTGATCTGCATCGTGATCAGTACCATACTCCTTCGCAGCGTGGCAAAAGACGGTCGGTAGGAATAAGACGACGAGAGGTGACAGTGAGACGATTCTCACTGTCATCTTTTTTATTTCCCGGGACCTTTTCGGATGGTTTTTTTGAAAAGGCGAAAGCCCGGCCGTGGTAGGATCAGACCATAGGAAAGAGGCGGACCGAAAGAAAGGAGGAAGACCATTGAGAGACGGATTGAGGATCGGAATAGCCGGAGCATTCCTGGCGCTGACCGGCACCCTGTTCATGCCGGTAATAACGGTTTACTCGGAAAACTACACGGTGAAACAGCTGCTGAAGGGAAGGGAGAACCTGGATATCGCCGAGGATCTTCCCTATATCGGAGATCTTGCCGGAGGTGTGGATGCCTTTCTCACTTTTCTGATCGTCGTGTCCATCCTGTGTGCGGCCTTTCCCCTGGCGGAGAGCGCGGCCGTGGTCCTGGTGAAGAACCGGGCGATCCCCTTCGTCGCCGCTTTCGGGGTGGTCGTCAACATTCTCCTCAAAGCTTTTCTGATCTTCAAGGTCAGGCAGGTGGATCAGATGGCGGGTAGCATCCTCGGCTGGTTCAGCGACGACGTGGAAAACACGATCTACGCCAGTCCCCTGCCCCTGGTCATCTGGTTCGCCGTCAACGGGGCGGTGATCGCTATGACCGTTGCCTTTGCCTTTGCCTCCCGGAGAGGCGAGGGCCATTCCCCCGGCGCCCAAAGCGCCCAAAGCACGCGGGAAGAGACAGCTGCCGGGAAAAAGTGCCGCTGCTGCGGAGCGACCTTCCCACCCCAGACCAACTTCTGCACCCGGTGCGGCCGGCCGTTGGGGTAGGGTTACAAAACATCGATAAACGTCTTCTTTGTCACCAATTCCCCATAATTCTGGTGTAGAATAGGCCCATGATCAGTTTACGCAACGTTTCCAAGTACTACTATAAGAACGGCATGATCTCCAGCGGGATCAGCAAGGTGAGCCTTGATTTCCGCCTGGGCGAGTTTGTCGTGATCACCGGCGAATCGGGCAGTGGCAAGTCCACCCTCCTCAACGTGATCTCCGGTCTGGATTCCTACGAGGAAGGGGAGATGTACATCAACGGGGAGGAGACCAGCCACTATCTGGCCACCGATTTCGAGAAGTACCGTAAGAAATACATCGCCAATATCTTTCAGACCTTCAATCTGGTGTCCAGCTACACGGTGTACCAGAACGTGGAGCTGATCCTGCTGATCAACGGCTACAGGGATGTCCATGAGAGAGTCAACAACATCCTCCGTCAGGTGGGGATGCTGGAGTACGCCAAAACGAAGGTCTCCAAACTGTCCGGCGGACAGAAGCAGCGGGTGGCTATCGCCAGAGCTCTGGCCAAGGACACGGATATCATCGTGGCGGACGAGCCCACCGCCAACCTGGACTCCGAGTCAGCGGGCGCCATCGGCAGGATCCTTCGGGAGATCGCCAAAGACAAGCTGGTCATCGTCGTCACCCACAGCTTCGATCAGTTCGCGCCCTACGCTACCCGGCGTGTGAAGATGCATGACGGCCGGATCGTGGAGGATGTGCTCTTTTACAACACCCCCATGCTGGAGCCGGGCGACTACCGGCAGGGGAATCTGTCCTTCGGCAATCAGATCCGCCTGGGCATCCGGAACACCTTCAACATTCCCTACAAGTTCCTTTTGCTGTTTATGGTCTTTCTGTTTCTGGCGGCGTCCACCATGGGCCTGTACTCCGCCTATATCCGCATGGATCAGGCGGCCGAGGAACAGGACAAAATGAATGAAGTTTTTGCCAACGCCAGCGATAAACGGATCATACTCACCAAAGACCACGGGGTGGAATTCACCGATCAGGACTACGAGCGGCTGCGAGCCACGCCGGGGATCGGGACCGTTGTGCCCAACGACATCATATTGGACAAACAGTGTTATCTGACCCTGGAAACCGATGAGCTGTATTGCTTCCCCCACGGTGTCAGCGAACTGGAGGGGGTTAAGCTCCACTCCGGACGGCTGCCGGAAAAGGAGGATGAAGTCGTCGTCGGCATCGGGGATCTGAGTTATTACAGTGATCTGGTGGATCAGAACGGCCAGTTCCGTCTCTCCGACATGACCACCAGCGGGAAAAAGGTCACCGTTGTGGGCGTCGTCAAAAAGCAGAGACACAAATACGATATGGAAGACATCTACCTGAACGACGATTATCTCCAGACCATCCGAGCTCAGGAATACGCCTCCCGGAGCAGCGTTTCTCTGGAATCCAACGGGATCATCTGGAACAACGATCTGGGAGAGGATGAGTATGGGCTGGAGTCCATGTCCTTCATGGAGCCGTCGAAGAAGGTGCCCAAAGGCAAGATGGTCGTACCGGAAGGCTTCGGTGAGAACTTCCAGATCCCGACCACCGAGTACACCGGAGAGTCGGAGGAAATGCCCATGGACCGCTCCTTCGTCGGCAAGGGCGTGGACGTGACGGTGGAAAACCCCTTCTTCACGGAGAAGACGGCCTTTCAGGTTTCCGACGTCTACAACGACAAGAAGTCCTTCGAAAAGACCGTCGGGGGGAAGTATGACGAAGGCCTGACCGCCGTGTACATCAACCAGGACGACTACAACGGCCTGTTCAGAAAAGGGAACTACCAGTGCTCCGTATACGTGGAGAGCACAGATAAGATCGAAGAAGTCCTGAAGGGACTGAAGGGATATAAGACGTTTGTCATGGCGGAGACCATGTCCTCGGAGTCGGAGATATACGGCGGGGGAATGGAGGGGATCCTGTCCCTTCTGCTGCCCATCATCATCGCGGTGATCTTCGTCATCTTCTGCATCTCCTACATCGTGATCGGCCTGATCCTTCGTTCCCGCAACGCCTACTTCAGCATCCTCCGGATCCTGGGTCTGCAAAAGCGGCGGATCGAAAACATCCTGAACATAGAGATCCTGCTCATCGCCAACCTGGCCTTTGCGGTAGTTACCGCCTGCAAGGCCTTTACCCGCGTATTCCCTGCGACCGTCCAGAAGATGCTGGACATCATGGGAGTGAAGGACTACATCATCCTTTACATCCTCATCATGATCATGGCCCTGCTCATCTCGCATCTGTTTGCGAGGAAGCTCTTTAAGAAGACGGCCATCGGAACGTTCCGGGAGGGAGAAGTATGATACGGCTTGACAGAGTAGACAAATACTTCTTCCGGAGAAAGAAGAACGAGATCCACGCCATCGACCAGACCAGCCTGGAATTGAGCGATACGGGACTGGTGGCTTTTCTCGGCCCCTCGGGCTGCGGCAAGACCACCCTCCTCAACGCCATCGGCGGACTGGACAAGGTGGACGGCGGCAAGATCTACGTCGACGGGGAGCGGATCACCGGACGGTTTTCGGGAAAAGTCGACCAGATCCGGACCCTTAAGGTGGGATACATATTCCAGAACTACAACCTCCTGGACCACAAGACCGTGTCGGAGAACGTCGCCCTCGCCCTGAACATGCTGGGGGTGAAGAACAAGCGGGAAGTGGACATGAGGGTGGATTACGTGCTGGACAAAGTGGGCATGTACCGATATCGGAACCGCTTCGCCGACATGCTTTCCGGAGGTGAGCGGCAGAGAGTGGGCATCGCCCGTGCCATCGTGAAGAATCCCCAGGTGATCATCGCCGACGAGCCCACGGGAAACCTGGACAGCCGGAACACCCTGGAGGTCATGAATATCATCAAATCCATCTCCCGGGAACGGCTGGTCATCCTGGTCACCCACGAGGAGGAACTGGCCAACTACTACGCCGACAGGATCATCCGCATCCAGGACGGCAAGGTCGTCTCCGATGTGATGAATCAGCATGCGGCGGAACTGGATTACCGTATCGATAACCGGTATTACCTGAAGGACATCCCCGACCACCAGCGCCTCAGCACCGACCGCTACGACGTCCACTTTTACAACAAAGGCGGCAATGTCCGTCTGAATATTCTCGTGGATGGAGGGAACATCTACATCCAGTCCACGGGGCCGAATCAGAACATCGAGGTGGTGGACGATTCTTCCGCGGTGGAGATGCTGGACGATCACGACCGGGGGATGACGGAGGAGGAGATCCAAAGGCAATCCGTGGACCTGCACAAACTGGACACTTTCGTCAAGAAGCGATACACGTCC
>CADBQT010000060.1 GCA_902796875.1 uncultured Eubacteriales bacterium | reverse complement strand
GGAGGACAAGGGACTCGAACCCTCGAGGCTGTTACACCCTACTCGCTTTCCAGGCGAGCTCCTTAGCCACTCGGTCAATCCTCCGCGATCTCGGTCAGGCCGGGCCGTCCGGCCGCCGGGCACCTATATAATATAGCAAAAAACCGCAACCCGTGCAAGAAAAAAGTTGTTTCTGTGGTATACTGTTTCCGGAGGATCAAAACCACCGATGAAATTCGATTTGCACTGTCACACCAAAGAAGGATCTCTGGATTCCAAAGTCCCCGTGGAGACCTACGCGAGGAGGTTCGCCATCCTGGGCTACGATGGATTCATGATCGCGGACCACAACAGTTACCGGGGATGTCTCGCATGGGACAGGATGATGAAAAAATCGGAGAACCGGGAGGAGTTCAAGGATCTGACCGTCATCCGCGGCATGGAGTACGACACCAAGGACGCCGGCCACATCCTGATCATCATGCCCGACGGCGTGTACCTTCCCATCTTCCGGATCCGGGGCATGCGCGTGCGGCGGCTGATCCCCCTGGTCCACACCTTTGGCGGGATCTGCGGACCGGCTCATCCCTTCGGCGTCAAGACCTCCAGCATGATGGGCTTCAAGAGTGCCGATCACCAGCTGTTGAGCGAGATGGACTTTGTAGAGGTCTTCAACACCTGCGAACAGCCTCTGGCCAATCAGCTGGCCAGGGAGCTGGCGGAAAAGTACGGCCTGCCCGGTATCGGCGGCTCCGACGCTCATACCTTCCGGTACATCGGCATGGCCTATACGGAGATCCCCCACCGCATCACCTGCAACAACGATCTGATCCACGCCCTGAAGTTTCATAACGATGCAGAGGCCGGCGGGATCGAGCGGGTGCCGACGAAGAAAGGCAAAGCCAAGGAGCACTGGGTCGGCCTGACCGCCTTCCATCTGTACAACCATGGTCTGGGCAAGATGAAGAGCCCCCGGCGGGCCATCCACCATTACCGTCTGCGCAAAGACAAAAATATCCTCACAGACGACACCGGATCGGATCGTCCGTAAGGATCACTTCAAAGTCACATCCGGCCGCCGTCAGGCGGCCGTTTTCTTTTGCTCTCGCACTAATTGGTGTAGGAGTTTCTCCAGATCTCCGTGCCGTCGCCGTTGTTGATGATGACTTCCATGCCCACGTCGTCGCTGCCGATCACTTCCTCCAGTTCGGTGATCATCTCCGCCGCCTGAGGCTCGATCTGTTCTCCGGTCTCCTGACACTTCACCCGCACAGACTCGATCAGGTCGTCGGCGTAGGTGGTCTTCATGGTCCCCGTCACCACGATGGTGTTCCGATCGTAGGCGACCTCCACGGTCATGTCGTCGTCCTCCAGGGCCCGCACGGCGTTATCGATGCCCTCTTTCGCCGAGGGATCGCTGTTCACGTACTCCTCCAGGGTCTTGGGCTCCATCTCGCCGCATCCTGCAAAGGCAAAGGCAAAGGTCAAAGCCATCACTCCGGCCAATATGATCAACAGTGTTTTTTTCATCGTTTCCCCTCCGGTCATTTCACGCTGTCTTCTACGGCCTTTTCCATCTCCGGGATGGTGATCACGCCCCGATGGCGGATCTCCTTTTCTTCAAGGCCCCGGAGCGCCTTTGGAACGGGAACCCCCGTCTCCCTGGCGATATCCTCGATATAGGCGAATCCGCTCTCCCTCTCGGGAAGGCCGATGGATCTGGCTACGCTCTCGGCAAACTTGTAGGCGCTGGCCGTGGAGGCGATCAGGGTCGGCGTTTCGTCCCCGGTCTTCTCCACGTGCTCCCGATAGACCTTGTATCCCACCGCCGTGTGGGTGTCGATGAGATATCCGTGCTCCCGGTACATGCTCCCGATGGTCTCGTTGGTCTCCTCCACCGTGGCGCTGCCGCCGATGAACTTCTTCATGCCCTCCCGGATCACTGGGCTGACCTCATAGCGCTTTTCCTTTTCCAACTGTTCCATCAGGCGGCGGATCTCCTCGCCGTCGTTGCCCGCCAGATGGTAGAGCAGGCGTTCCAGGTTACTGGAAATGAGGATATCCATGGAGGGGGAGTTGGTCAGATAGAACTCCCGCTTGGTGTCGTAGACTCCCGTCTCGAAGAAGTCGGTCAGGATCCGGTTCTTGTTGGAGGCGCAGATGAACTGCTTCACCGGCAGGCCCATCTCCGAGGCGTACCATGCCGCCAGGATGTTGCCGAAGTTCCCCGTGGGGACCACGATGTTGATGGGATCCCCCGCCTGGATGACGCCCTTTTCCATGAGCTTCACGTAGCCCCAGACGTAGTAGGCCACCTGGGGGACCAGCCGACCGATATTGATGGAGTTGGCCGAGGAGAACCGGCATCCGTATTCGGCCAGTTTCTTCCCGAACTCCTCGTCGCTGAAGATCCGCTTCACTCCCGTCTGGGCGTCGTCGAAGTTTCCCTCGATGGCGAAGACGTGGGTGTTGTCTCCCTCCTGGGTGATCATCTGCCTCTCCTGGACCTGGCTCACGCCCTGATTGGGGAAGAACACGATGATCTCTGTTCCCGGCACATCGGCAAAGCCTTCCAAGGCGGCCTTGCCCGTGTCCCCGGAGGTGGCGGTCAGGATGCAGATCTTCTTGTCTTCTTTTTCTTTTTTCGTCGCGGTGGTGAGCAGGTAGGGCAGGATGGACAGAGCCATATCCTTGAAGGCCGCCGTCCGGCCGTGGTACAGTTCCAGGAACCAGGCGCCGCCGGCCTCGGTCACCGGAACGACCTCTTCCGCTTCGAACTTGTTGGTATATGCTCCCTCGATGCAGACGTCGATCTCCTCGTCGGTGTAATCGTCGAAGAAGGTACTGATCACCTGGCGGGCCACATCCTTGTAGGTCTTGCCCACCATGTCCTCAAGATCGAAGGGCAGGGCCGGGATCCTCTCCGGAACATACAGGCCTTTGTCCTCGGCGATCCCACGGATGACCGCCTGGGATGCGGTCTTCCTGTCTTTGCTTCCCCGTGTGCTTTTGTACATGATCATAATCCGGCCACACCTCCTGCCAGTTCGACGGTGCGAACGATCTTCTCCACATCCTCCAGGGCTCCGGGGCCGGTGGTCCCGCAGGCCAGGTGGGAGGACTCCTTCGGATCGATGATGAAGTAGCCCAGGCTGCGCAGCTTCTCGATGTTTCCCTGAACGATGGGGTTCAGGTACATGTTGGTGTTCATGGCCGGGGCGATGTAGATGGGCGCCTGGATGGCAGCCGCCATGGCCACTGCGCTGAGCAGATCGTCGGCGATCCCCGAAGCGATCTTGCCGATGATGTTTCCCGTCGCCGGGGCGATGAGCACCAGATCCGCCTTCTCCGCCAGATCGATGTGCTTGACCACCGAGGGATCGAACTCATCGAACTCTCCCATGTGGACTTTGTTCTTCGTCAGGGTCTGCAAGGTCAGGGGCGTGATAAACTCCGCCGCTCCTTCGGTCATGACCACGTGGACGTCGTGTCCGTCCTTGGTCAGCTGGTTTGCGATCTCCGCCGCCTTGTAGGCGGAGATGCTCCCAGTCACTCCCAGTACGATATTCATTCTCTATACTCCTTCCGTCGTCCGCCGGACGATCATCTCGGCGATCTCTTCGTTGGTTTCCATCGTGTCGTAGGTCTTGTCCCGGTGGATCAGATATCCCCGGTGCCGGTCTCCTCCGATCTCAGCCAGATCGTTGGCCAGCACGTAGTCGCAGTCGTTCTTCTGCAAAAGCCGGTATCCCACGTCGATAAGTTCTTCATGAGGCACATGGCTCAGCAGCTTGAATCCCACCAGCACCGTATCGGGGCTTGCCGCCCGGATCCCGGCGATCACCTTGGGGGACCGCTTCATGTGGATGATCAGATCGTCGATGTCCGAGCTGATCTTGTTCCCCGACAGGTCCTGGGCGTGTTCCGGATCCTCGGTGCCCATCAGCTTGTCCAGGGTGGTGACCTGATGGACCATGTAGTCGCTTACAGCCATGGCGTGGACGCAGATGTCGATGTCCCCCGTCTCCAGAAGGCCGTTCAGTTTCTCCTGAAGGTCAAGCACGCCGGTGATGGGCACGGCGGTGACGCCCTCGTGCTCCGGTGCCTTTGCGCGAAGGCCGTGGAGATAGTAGATCTTCTCGATCTTCCCCGTCTCCTCCATATACCGGACAAAGGCTTCTCCTATGGCAAGGCCCAGACTTCCCGTGGAGGAATTGGTGATGGTCCTCACGTCGTCGATGCGTTCACTGGTGCCGCCGGCGGTAATGACGATATTCATCTTCGCTCTCCTTTTTTATGACAAAACTCTGGGAACAGTATACCACAGGGGGCGGGCAAACCGGCTGACTTTTTCCTTTCGTGCCGGTTTTTCCTGTGATATACTGATTGCGCGAAAAAGTCACCGTCCATGAGGAGAAGAACCATGAAATTCAAGCGTTTCGTTCCCGTTTTTCTGAGCGTCGTATTGGCCGCCTGCTTCTGCTTCGGTCTGGCCGGCTGCGGAGAGAAAGTCTCCCTTCACGGCGACCCGACTCCCTATACCAATAAGGCGGGTTCCGTTTCCATCGATCTGCCGGCGACCGGCGAGGACAGCTGGATCGAAAACGAGGTGACCAGAGACGATCTTCTGGACGTCACCCACAACCGGGGGACCATCAACGTGCAGCTCCTCTGCCTTTCCAAGAAGACCACCGATCATGTAGCCAAGGATCTGGACGGGTTCCGCAAATACGTTCTGGCCCATATCTTCACCGACTTCGCCGACAACAAAGGCAATGTGGCCAAAGCCACCGACGTGACCATGCCGGAATTCGCCAAGGACGGCAAGGCCTGGGAATACAGCTATACTGCCGACGGCCAGGCCATTAAAGGCTACTTCGTCGTCATGGAAAGCGACGAGTGCTTCGAGGCCTGCCTGATCACCCCCACGGAGGAGACCTTCACCGCCAACCAGGACAAGATCAAGGCCATGATCGCCTCCATCAAAGAGCTGTAGGGGGGCGTTGGACGGCCGGTCGCTGGGGATCCGAGGTGGGCCCTCG
>CADBQT010000059.1 GCA_902796875.1 uncultured Eubacteriales bacterium | reverse complement strand
GGAGGAGATGTTCAAGAGCGCCGTCCACGCCATCGAACTGGCCTACGTCTTCAACAACGCCGAGGAGACCACCATCTATGCCGGCAAGGTGGACAAAGCCAGCGCCAAAAGGACCCAGGAATCCTGGACCAATTACGCCAAGACCGGCGATCCCTCCATCGAGGAAGCCAAGTGGGATAAATACGACGCCAAGGAGCGGATGACCATGGTCATGGAAAAGGACAAGTGGGAATGCGTTTCTGATCCCTCGAAAAAGGCCCGTCAGCTCATGACCAAGGTCTACAAGGACGTCCCCTACTCCCTGTGGTAGGTAAAGACGCAAAAACAGGAAAAGAGGCTGCTGCCTCGGTATTTTACTTACCGATGGCAGCAGCCTCTGTTTTGTTTCCCGTTCCGATCCGGCCTTATGCCGTCGGATTGGCCGCGACCGGCAGACGCTCCCTGATCATGTTCATCAGGCTGTCGGTGCAGGGCAGCGGATCTCCGAACACGTCGGATTCTGCCGGGACCAGATTGATCTCTTCCGGCTTCAGGACGCCGCCCAGGATCTCTCCGATCTCTGCATACTTGTAGGCATCCACCGTGTCGTCCATCTCGTCGGAGATGTCGTCGGTGCTCTCCCATCCGAAGTCCTCTTCGAATACCTCGGCCAGAGCCGCGGCGATCTCCCAGTTGGAGAATTCCACGTCGTCGCCGATGGCGCTGACGACCGCCTGGAGACGCCGTTCCGTGTTGGTGAAGGTTCCGTCGGTGACCGCGGATCCCGTACCCGGAATGACGATGTCCGCCTGAGCGGCCAGACCCGTCATGTGGGTGTCACACACGGCCAGGAATTCCAGCGCATCCGTGTCCACGTCGGCCTCTTCGCCGAAGACGATGAGCGCCTTGACGCCCTCCAGAGCTTCCGCTCCGTCGGTGATGCCCAGGTCCACCAGGCCCTGAGAGTTGTTCTTTGCCTTGACCTGCAGGATGCCGTCTCTCGGACTTCCGATGTGGCCGGACAGGGCCGCGATGTCGGCGATGAGACGGGCTCCGTCGACGGAGATCAGGTTCTGGTTGAAGACGATCATGGCCTTCTTCGCTGCCTGATAATCCGCGGCGATGGCTGCCGCCTCTTCACTGACGGATACGCCGGAAAGGCTCTCCTTCAGGGCATCGATCCCGTTCAGATCTGCCCCGCAGCCTGCGTCGATCAAGGCTTTGGCGATCTCTTTCAGGAATCCCAGTCCTTCGGCGTAGACGACCGGGCTTGCGTAGGCCATGCGCTGCTCGAATCCTTCCGGATTGACCAGGGCCACCTTGGCTCCCCTTTCGGCCGCCTGCTTCATCTTCAGCTGGATGACCGGATTGTCCACCGCATTGAATCCGATGGCCAGGATGTAATTTGTGGAAAGAAGCTCGTCGATAGTGTTGGGAGAGGCATCCATGCCCAGCACGTCGGCCAGGCCGCTCTGCCGGTTGTTCATGGAGAACACTCTGGCTCCCATGACCTCCGCCATCCGCAGGACGGCGTAGGCTTCCTCATTGGTGAATCTGTCGGATACGGAAACGCCGATGGCTTCCTTACCGTACTTGGCGCCCAGGGACTGGCATGCCTTTGCGATACGCACGATGGCATCGTAGTAGTCCGCCTCACGGAAGGTGCCGTCCTCCTTGACCAGAGGCATCTCCAGTTTATCCTCCAGCATAGCGCAGTCGAATCCCCACTTGCCCTTGCCGCAGCACAGGCCGGCGTTCACCGGGCCTTCCTTGTCCGGATTGGCCTTGATGAGCATGTCGCCGTAGGATTCCAGCTTCAGGCTGCAGCCCACAGAGCAGTAGGCGCAGGTGGTGTCTGTGACCACCGTCTCCACGGGAACTTCCTTGACCATGGTGGTCCGCTCCTGAAGGGCGCCGGTGGGACAGACGGAAACGCACTGTCCGCAGGAAACGCAGCCCGAATCGATCAGAGGTTTCTCCAGGTTAGGCTTGACCACCGTGTCGAATCCACGGTTCACAAGGCCCAGGGCGCCGATGCCCATGACCTCGTCACAGACCCGCACGCACAGTCCACAGAGGATGCACTTGTTGGGATCCCGGACGATGAAAGGATGATCGTCTTCGAATTCGATGGCGCTCTTGTCTCCGGCGAACCGGTCAGGCTCTACATCATACTGATGGGCCAGGTCGATGAGCTTGCACTCGAAGTAGTCGTGGCATCCGCATTCCAGGCAGCGGTTGGCTTCCGCTTCCGCATCCTCCGGCGTGAATCCGTCGGGGATGACTTCGCTGAAGTTGTTCTTTCTCTCTTCGGGAGAAAGGATGGGGATCTCCGGCCGACACTCTCTTTCCCGGTCCTCGAAGGTCCGTTCGGTGATGTCGTCGCGAGTGACATAATACGGCATTTCGTACTTCACTTCTTCCCCGTCCAGGTAGGCGTCGATGATCTCCGAAGCCTTCTTCGCATCGGCAATGGCCTCGACGGCGATGCCGATCTTGTCGTTACCGCAGTCGCCTCCGGCAAAGACACCGGGGATGCTGGTCATGAAGGTCTCGGGATCGTAGGCGATGGCCCCCTTCTTCGTCTTGTCGCAGTCGAAGAGGGAGGAATCGACCGCCTGACCGATGGCCAGGATCATAGTATCCAGGGCGATGGTCTCCGTCTTGCCTTCGATGGGCACGGGACGTCTTCTTCCCGATTCGTCGGGCTCACCCAGTTCCATGCACTGGAGGACGACCTCCTTGATGTGGCCGTTTTCATCCTTGATGATCTCCAGAGGATTGGTCAGGTTCTTGAAGATGACCCCTTCTTCCTCGGCTTCTTCGATCTCTACCATATCCGCCGGCATCTCGTCCTTGGTCCGGCGATAGATGTTGTAGACTTCCTTTGCGCCCAGACGCACCGCAGTACGGCAGGCGTCCATGGCCGTGTTTCCG
>CADBQT010000058.1 GCA_902796875.1 uncultured Eubacteriales bacterium | reverse complement strand
CTCCGGGGAAGCGTTTTCGATGCCGATATCCCCTTTGGCAGTGGCCTCCTCCTGGTCCAGGAAGGCTTCTCTGGCCTGGGGGAACCGCTCCATGATCCTGCGCCGGATCTGCACTCCCGCCGTGTCCGGATCGGTGAAGACGATGAGGCCCCGGCTCTCCCACGCCTTTTCCAGAAGGGTCCAGGTCTCCTCCCGAATGCCGAAGCCGTGGGTCTCGATGGTCTCCGCGTCCACCGCTCTTCGGATCGCCGCTGTGTCGTCCCTTCCCTCGACGACGATGATTTCTCTGATGGTGATCATCCCAATCTCCTTGTGGTATACTGGAAGCGGGCAAGCCCCCGGACCGATCCGGACCCGCCCTTTCGTTATTTCGATAAACTGACAGGAGGTTTCCGTGGATACGAATTTTGCACTCCCCCTGAACCGATATTTCGATCACACTCTGCTGAAGGCCGAGGCGACCGAGGAGCAGATCGATGAGCTCCTCCGCCAGGCCGCAGAATACGACTTTGCTGCGGTCTGCGTCAACGGGCGATTTGTCCGCCGGGCCGCGGAAACTTTGGCCGAAACGGATGTTTCCACCGCCACGGTGGTGGGCTTTCCCCTGGGGGCCATGGCCTCCGCCGCAAAGGCAGAGGAAGCCCGGATCGCCATCGCCGACGGAGCCGACGAGATCGACATGGTCATCCCCATCGGCGCGGCCAAAGCCGGGCGGTGGGACCAGGTGGAAGAGGAGATCGCTCTCCTGGCCCGCATCTGCCACGAAGCAGAGGGCAAAGCCGGACCGGTCCTGCTCAAAGTGATCCTGGAGACCTGCCTTCTCGACGACGAGGAGATCATCCTCGCCTGTCAGACCTGCCGGGTCGCCGGCGCCGATTTCGTCAAGACCTCCACCGGCTTTTCCACGGGAGGGGCGACCGCCGCCGCCCTTTCCCTCATGAAAAAAACCGTCGGAGACACGATGAAGATCAAAGCCTCCGGCGGCATTCGCACCTTGTCCGATGCGCTGACCATGATCGAAGCCGGCGCGGACCGTCTGGGCTGCAGCGCCTCCGTGAAGATCATGGAGGAGTACCGCAACCGATAGTCCCCTGTTCTACAGCACTGCCTTGATGGCGGCCAGGAACTCGTCGAATTCTTCAAAGGCCGGAATGTCCGGATTCTCCGCCTTGATGGCGTCGGTGCTCTTGAACAGGAATCCGTGTTTGCTTGCCCGGATCATGGCCATATCGTTATGGCTGTCTCCCGCTGCGATGGTGTCGTAACCCATGGTTTGCAGGGCCCGCACGGTCACCAGCTTGGAGGGCTGGACCCGCATCTTGTGGGCCAGGATGGTCCCGTTCTCGTCGATCTCCAGGCTGTTGCACATGAGCATGGGCCAGTTGAGTTTTGCCATGAGGGGCTTGGCGAACTGCTCGAAGGTATCGCTGATGACCACCACCTGGGTCAGGGTCCGCAGCTCGTCCAGGAATTCCCGAGCGCCGGGCAGGGGATCGATCTTGGCGATGGTCTCCTGAATCTCCCTGATCCCGAGGCCGTTCTCCTTGAGGATGTCCAGCCGGTACTTCATCAGCTTATTGTAGTCCGGCTCGTCCCGGGTCGTCTTCTTCAGTTCGGGGATCCCGGATTTTTCCGCAAAGGCGATCCAGATCTCGGGAACCAGTACGCCTTCCATGTCCAAACAAACCATATTCATATTCATTTCCGCCTTTCTGTTTTCTTTCGTCTATGACAAAAACCTTACTTGGGTTTGCCCATTCTGTCAAGGGAGATCGGGCTGGCCGGTCCGTCTTCCCGGCAACCCGGCCCCGCCGGATCAGCAGATCCGTTTTCCCGGTAACCCGGCCCCGCCGGATCAGCAGATCCGGGGCAGGCCCTCTCCGTAGAGGACGTCGAATCTGCGCCGGGCGCCCAGCCGGGTGCGAAGGAAAGCGCCCTCCCCTTCCCGGAGCCGGCCGATGATGGCCGCATCCCGGCCGTGGGCCGTTTCGGCCATGGCCGCCAGCGCCTTTTCCGCTTCCTCTTCGGGGACCACGGCGATCATCTTGCCTTCGTTGCCCATGTACAGGGGATCCAGTCCCAGGATGTCGGCGAAGGACCGCACGTCCTCGTGGACGGGGATGGCTTCCTCATCCAGTTCCACGCTGACATGGGACTTCTCGGCGATCTCGTTGACCACCGTGCCCAGGCCTCCCCGGGTCACGTCCCGCATGATCTTCACGTGGACGCCGGCAGAGTACAGTCCCTCCACCACGTCGTTCAAAGGGGCGCAGTCGCTTTCGATATCGTTTTCGATCTCCATCCGGTGGCTGAGGATACAGGCGTGGTGATCCCCCAGGTTACCCGAGAGAAGGATCACATCCCCCGGCCGGCCGTTTGAACAGCTCACGTCCCTGCCCTCCGGGATCTCCCCGATCCCGGTGGTGTTGATGTAAAGGCCGCCCTTTCCTTCCACCACCTTGGTGTCTCCGGCGATGATGATCACGCCGGCTTCCTCCGCCTGTCTGGCCATGGAGGCCACCAGCCGGTCGAGAAGGTCCACGTCCAGGCCTTCCTCCAAAATGAATCCGCAGGTCAGATACTTTGGCACCGCTCCCATCATGAGCAGGTCGTTGACCGTGCCGCAGACACAGAGCTTGCCCATATCCCCGCCTTTGAATTCCAGGGGGGTGACCACGAAGGAATCGGTGCTGACGGCGATCCTCGCCGGGGCGGGCGCGCCGGGATCCTCGGCCGCGCCCGCCGCCGTCGGCGCCGATGCGCCGACGGTCAGCACTGCCGCGTCTTCCATCCGATCCAGCACCGGATTGCCCAGATGCCGTCCAAATATCTCCTGCATGAGCTGGGCGGAGGACTTCCCTCCGCTGCCATGAGCCATGGTGATCTTCATGCCATTCTCCTCAATACGTATTCCTGTACCAGATCCCGCAGGATCCCTCCGCTGAGACCATACACGGGCCGTAGGGGTCCATG
>CADBQT010000057.1 GCA_902796875.1 uncultured Eubacteriales bacterium | reverse complement strand
TGATCATGTCGAAGATGCGGAACACCAGACAGCACCCCACCAGGGCGACGGCGATCCGAAAGATGTACTTGGTGTACAGTTTGCCCAGAGTCAGGGGCTTCTTCATGTCCAGCTGGAGCACGCCGGTGACCATGACAAACGAAGGCACCGCCCACATCATGTTGTTGACGATCATGCGGGAGGCCAGGCTTTCCCCGGAAGAAATGGATCCGGAAAAGTATTCGCTCGCAGCGAAGACGGTATGAAGGATGACGATCCCAACACAGGCCAGGACCCGGATCAGGGACAGCTCGTTCAGCCGGTCAGTAGAGGAGATCATCCGAATCTTCCAGACATCCGTCGGAGTCGTCCGCTTCCTGCTCCTCTGAGGACTGAGGATCTGCGGCCGTGATGGTCTCTTCGGTGGCCTCCGTTGTGGGATCTTCAGAAGAAGTGTCTCCTCCGCAGCCGGTAAAGACGGCGGCGGAACACAGCATCATAATGGAGATGAGTCCATATACCAACAGTTTCTTCATATTGTTCAACGCTCCTTTTCTTTAGCGGATCTACCAGTCCAGATAGATCCGGCTGTCCTCATTGTATCGATAGGTTCCCTTGTCCCCGTAACGGACGTCGAAACCGGCCAGGTCCTCGCCGTCGTTCTTCCGGGGATCGTAGACGTGGGGCTCATCGTCCCCCTCCACCCAGATCTCCGTCCATGAATGAGGCCGGGTGCCGTTCCATTCCAGGGTGCCCCAGATCAGCCGGCAATCGTATCCCAGCAGCTTGGCCATGGTACAGAAGGTTCCGGACCAGACCATGCAGTTCCCTTCGCCCTTTTCGAATCCGATGAGGGCGGCTTCGTGGATCTTCGTGTTTTCATTCAGCTGGTCCTCATCCTCGAACCGGAGACCGCCGGAGTATTTATAGGCTTCCACCAGGTCCCAGCCGTACCGGTTCAGCACATCGATGCCGTAGGCCATGGCAAGGGCCTCATCTCCTTCGAAGCACCCGCTCTCCGGGATCTCGAATTTGCCTGAGGTGGTGTAACCCTTGGCCAGGGCGCCCAGCTTCCGGTCGGGGGACACGTCTTCCTTCTGACAGAAGTACCAGACCTTTTTCTCCAGGTACTTCCACCCGACGGCCAGCTTGCCCTCTCCGGTGCAGTAGTAGAGGTGCTCGCCGTTCTTGTCGTCGATCCATCCCTTCTCGGCGGGCTCACCATTCTTATTGAAGTACATGGGCTCCTGGTTGATCACCTGGTACCCGCGCATGACCAGGGCATCATCCTCCTTGTCCGACCAGAAGTTTCCGGCAAAGAACAGGAGGAAGAAGGTGGCCAGAGCCACGGCGATGATCAGGATGAGCAGAAGAATTTTTTTCATATTTCAATCACTTCAGGTAGTATTCGTCGATGACGAATACATCATAGGTGTTACTGTCGAATCCGTGGAAGTCCGGATTGTAAAGGGCGTCGGTTATCGTTCGGGATTGCCCGGCTTCAATATCCTCCTTCAGGGGCCCGGCGCCCCAGGAACTGCCGAGTCCGTTATAGTTTCGCTGGAGGGCGATGATCGTTGACTGTCCTCCGTGAAGCAGGCAGTCGGTATCGTTATCGATGAAAACATTGTAAGTATCTTTATCCTCGTGGTATCCGTCGTGGGGAACGGAACCCGATGCCAGTTCAAAGCCCTTTGGGTTATCATCGGCGATGATCTCAACAGCTTCTATGTTTCCCGACTCGCGAGGCGTCGTGTTGGCGAGACGCATCTTACTGTACATATAGCCCGTTTCCCCGGGGTCGACCAGACCATACGCCTGGAAGACCTCCTCGCCGTTCTCGTAGTTCTCGATCACTTTTCCGCTCTGAGTATACTTGAAGTTAAAACTTCGTAAAGCGGTGTCTCCATCATTGTGGACTTCCATGAGGACGTCCACGCCGTCATCCTGAAGGGACAGATCACGGTCAGCACCGCCTTTTGCGCTCTTCTTGAGATGACTGAAGTTGATGTCGTATTCCTGAATTTTGATATCGTCACAGGTCAGTGTAGGTTCCGACTCCGCTTCCTCAGAATCACCATCACTACCGATAGTGACAAACGCAACGATACCCAGGATGATGCCCAGGCAGATGGCAGCGCCGATGATCAGAGGCTTCCTCCTTCCTGAGGACTTCGC
>CADBQT010000056.1 GCA_902796875.1 uncultured Eubacteriales bacterium | reverse complement strand
GGCCGGTATACCCTGGCGCCGGATTTTACTTTTCTGGATCGGCACAACGATGAATTCTATCTGGAATACTGCGGACTGATGGACGATGCCGGATATGCCAACCATCAGGTCTGGCGGGAAGGCCAGTATCGCAGTCTGGGCATCGTGCCCTGGCGGAACATGATCTATATCTATGACGCCAACGACAGCATCGATATGGAGGAAGTGGAGTGGATCATCGTTAACAGGGTCCGGCCCAGGATCTGATCGGGTACGGCCCAGGCTTTAGCCGGAGGCGTGCTATACGCGCCCGGCAGGTGTGCAGATTTGCACTTTACCGGGATACTGTGTTATAATGAGCTGCTTGATCTACCCCTTTTTCATGGGGCGGAAACGGACTAAAAGAGGTATGAATATGTTCAAAGAGAAAAGAGAAAAAAGTAAAGAAAAAAACAAGGAAAAGACTAAGGAAAAAAAGCCCCGGAGATGGAACCGGAGCGTGAAGGCCCAGGACGTGGCCGACCTTTCCTATGAGAGAGGCGCCCAGATCCTGGCGGAGAAAAACGTTATCCCTGCTGACGCCTACCAGCGCCACGATGTGAAACGGGGTCTGCGTAACGCCAACGGCACGGGAGTCATCGTGGGACTGACCCACATCGGAGAGGTCTGCGGATACCAGATCGACGACCAGGGCAAGAAGGTCCCCATGGAGGGAAAACTCTACTATCGGGGATACGATGTGGAGGACCTGGTCAACAACTGCCTTGCGGAGAATCGTTTTGGCTTCGAGGAGGTCTCCTACCTTCTGGTTATGGGCGAACTGCCCAGCAAGTCGGAGCTGGCGGCCTTTAACGAGATCCTGGGATCCCACCGGGAACTGCCCTCCGGCTTTGCCCGGGACATGATCCTGACGGCCCCCTCCAACAACATCATGAACAAACTGGCCAGGAGTGTCCTCGCCCTCTACTGCTACGATGAGAACCCGGACGACGTTTCCGTGGCCAATGTGCTGCGCCAGTCCTTTAACCTTATGGGTTATTTCCCGGCGATCATCTCCTACGCCTATCAGGCCAAGAGCTCTTTCTATGACAAGAAGAGTCTGCACCTCCATGCTCCCATTCCGGAACTTTCCACTTCGGAGAACATCCTGAGGATGCTCCGGCCCATGGGAGAATACACCGAACTGGAGGCCAAGCTCCTGGACATCAGCATGATCCTTCATGCGGAGCACGGCGGTGGAAACAACTCGTCATTTACCACTCAGCTGGTGACTTCCTCGGGCACGGACACCTACTCGGCCATCGCCGCGGCCGTGGGCTCTCTCAAAGGCCCCAAGCACGGCGGCGCCAATATCGCGGTCATCAATATGCTGGAGAACATCAAGGAGAACGTTCCCAACATCAACAACCGGGGCAAACTGGACGACTATCTGGTCAAGATCATCAAAAAAGAAGCCCATGACCGGACCGGTCTGATCTACGGCATGGGACATGCGATCTATACTTTGTCGGATCCCAGAGCCACGATCCTGAAGAGCATGGCCAAGAAACTTGCGGAGAGCAAGGATCTCATCGACGACTTCCTCCTCTGCGATTACATCGAGCGGAATGCCCCCCGCCTCTTCGCCGAGGTGACGGGCAAAGACATCAACATGCCGGCCAACGTGGATCTGTACTCCGGCTTCGTCTACGATGCTCTGAACATTCCCGTGGATGTCGCCACCCCTCTCTTTGCTACGGCCCGTCTCTCCGGATGGTGCGCTCACCGCATCGAGGAACTGGTGGCCGGCGGCAAGCTCATGCGTCCGGCGTACATTTCCGTTCAGGATCACCTGGACTACGTGCCCATCGACGAGAGAAAGAGCCTTTTCGACAAGTAGGGATCAGTACAGTTCCGGGCGGCGGTGCTTCAGAAGGGGCAGCTGCTCCCGGATCTCTTTGACCCGGTCCAGATCCACCTCACCGTAGATGATCTGTTCCTTTTCGTCCGCATGGGCGATGAAGTCCCCCCAGGGACTGGCAATACACGAATTACCGTAAGCGACATAGACGCCCTGTTCATCTCTGGCCGGGGCGTTTGCTGCGAAATAGACCTGATTATCCAGGGCCCTTGCCCGCATGGTCAGATCCCAGTGGGCAGGTCCGGTGGTCATGTTAAAGGCCGCCGGCAGGACGATCACCTGGGCGCCGGCCAGAGCCATCTTCCGGAACCATTCGGGGAAACGGACGTCGTAGCAGATGGCCACGCCGATGGGACAGAACTCCGTCTCCAGGATGGTCATCTCCTCCCCCGCCGTCAGGGTGTCCGACTCCATGAACCGGATCCCGCCCTTCACATCGATGTCGAAGAGGTGGACTTTGCGGTGGCGGCCGATGATCCTGCCTTTGGGATCGAAGGAAAAGGACGTGTTGTACACCCGGTCTCCGTCCAGTTCGGAGATGGAGCCGCCGATGAGCCAGACGCCCGTCTCTTCCGCCAGCCGGGACATGAATTCCACCGTGGGGCCGTCCGCCGGTTCTGCATATTCCCGGAAGTAGTCGTTGGAATAGGGGCAGTCCCACATCTCCGGAAGGGAGATGACCTGGGCTCCGTTTTCCGCCGCTTCCCGCACGTGCTTCCCTGCGTTTTCTCTGGCTTTCTCCTTGTCCATGGATCCTGAGATCTGGCACAGTCCCAGTTTGAATTTCATCGCGTTTCCTCCTTGTTCTCATCTCCTGGGGACCCGTCGGTTCCCTCTTCGAGGGATCCCTCCCCTCTCTCCTTCAGCGTTTCCACCAGCACTTTGGTGGCTCTTCCCGTCAGCCCCCAGATCATCCGTCCGTCCACGTCGTAGACCGGCACGGGTGAAGTCAGGCGGCTCCAGTCATAAGAGGATTCTCCCGTGATCTTCTCGTAGGGGAAGTCCTCCGGTCCTTTTTGGATCAGTTCGGCCCGGTAGATCTCCGGCTCCGTATTCATCAGGTCCTCCAGGGCGACGGTGAAGACCTCCCCCACCTCGTCCCGGCTGATGTTCATTTTGTCCGCCGTTTCCCTGGCGATCATCCCGGGGAAGCAATGCATGGCAAACCGCCCCACACCGTAGATGACGGTCAGCTCGTCCAGCAGTTCGATCTTTTCCCGTGGGATGCCGATCTCCTCCTCCGTCTCCCGCAGGGCGCATTCCCCGTAGGTCTCCCCAGGCTCCACCTGGCCTCCCGGGAAACAGATCTCTCCCGGCTGCCGGTCCAGATCCGCCGCCCGGACTTCGTAGAGGACACGGATGCCCTCCTCCCCTTCGATGAGGGGGATCAGGACCGAGTAGTGACGGAAGTCGTTTTCCGGGATCGGATCGTCCATGGTCAGGGCCTTCCGGATCTGATCTCCTCCCGACCTGCGAAGATCCTCCACCCTCTGCTGATGGGCCGCCTCCTTCTGATGAAGGATGTTCAAAAGGGAGGCGCAGAGGATCAGGGCGATCCCCACGTAGGTGTTCCACAGGATGGTCTCGTGAAGGAAGATGGCGGCCAGCACCGGCGCGATGGCCGGCTTCAGGAAAAAGGCAAAGGAGCCCGTGGCCGCATCGGACATTTCGATGGCTTTGAAGTAACAGTAGTAGCCCACCCCGGTGACAAAGACGCCCACGTAGAGGACGATGGGCAGGTGCTCGACCACCCCGGCCACCACCGGCCGTCCGGTGATGAGGATGATGAGCAAAAGCACAAAGGACCCCAGCAGAAAACTGAAGCTGGTCTGGGCCATGAGTCCCATCCGTTTGACGCACACTTTCCCGGCGATGGTGTAGGCCCCGAAGAACAGGGCCGCCAGAAGCATGAGGACCATGCCGTAGATGGTGTTTCCCTCCTGGATGTCCCAGGGACGGAACATGAAGAAGATCCCGGCCAGAGCGATGGCCAGGACGATCAGTTTATGGCGGGTCAGTTTCTCCTCGGTGAACAGATGGGCGAAGACCATGGTAAAGAATGGGCTGGTGCAGATCAGGACCGCCACCGTGGAAGCGTTGGAGGCCATGATGGACAGCTGGAACATCACCATGCTCACCGGGATCCCCAGGGTGCCCACCGCCGCCAGCTGAAGGATGTCTTTCAGGCTCAGTCGGTAACTTCTCTGCTTCACTTCCCGCAGGGCAAAAGGCAGCAGGACCAGTCCTCCGATGGCGAACCGGAGAAAAGTGAGCTGGAGTTCATCGAACTCCGTGCCCCCGATCTTGCAGGCCACCTCCATGGATCCGAAGAGGAATGCCGTGATCAGAACATAAACATAAACGATCTTCATTGTACAAAAGGGCGGTGTTTCCACCGCCCATCTCTCTTAACGTTATCGATTTAAGTAATCCGGTCAGTTGAGGATCTCGCAGCCGTCGAAGTCCACACCGATCATCTCTTCCTTCTCCGCGCTGATGCTGACCACGAAGTCCAGATCGTAGATCTCGGAGATGACCTTCAGCCGGTTGATGAACTCGGGCAGGTCACCCATGGACACGTCGGCGTGCTTCAGGATGCTGTCGATGAAGATGGTCTCGATGTCGTGATCGGAACTGATGATCCCGTACAGGAAGCCGATGTATTCGTCCGTATTGGTGATGTTCTCAAAGTCCTCCATGCAGATAACGCGGATCCGGTAGCTGAGCTCGTACATGAGCCGATGATTCTTGTTGATGAACACGATGCTTCCCGCAGCATTTTCTACGTTTTCGTTCGCGATCTGCAGCATCTTGTTCGTCTTTCCGCTTCCTTTATGTCCAATGAGTAACTTCACCATAGTCCTTATTCCTCCCACAGATCAATAATTTGATTATTTCGTTTATTATAACCTATATCCCCGGACCCGGCAACTGAAAAGCACCCGTCCGATGGCATTTTTTCAGCCCTTTTTTTCCGTCCTCCGGCGGAGCTGTCCGCAGGCCCCTTCGATGCCTTCTCCCAGCTTTCTCCGCACCGTGGCCGGAACACCCGACCGGATCAGTTCCTCTGCGATCTCCTCCGCCCGGATGCGGGTGCTCCCTTTGAGTCCCGTCTCCTCCACCTCGTTTAAGGGGATGAGATTCACGTGGCAGAGCATCCCGGAAAGAAGCTGTTTCAGCCGGCGGATATCCTCGGGTCGGTCGTTTTCTCCGTCGATGAGGGCGTATTCGAAGGTGATCCTCCGCCCGGTCTTCTCTCCGTGCTCCCGGGCCGCAGCGATAAGATCCTCCAGAGGATAGGCCCGGTTCACCGGCATGAGCCGGCTCCGTCCCTCATCGTCGGGACGATGGAGGGAAATGGCCAGATTCACCTGGGGAAATTCCTCCCCCAGCCGCCGGATCCCGGGAATGATGCCGCTGGTGGAAACGGTCATGTTCCGCCAGCTCATATTCTTTCCCGACCGCTCGTGAAGAAGCCTGAGAAATCTGCTCACCTGGTCCCAGTTATCCAAAGGCTCTCCCATGCCCATGAGGACCATGTGGTCGATCTTCTCCCCCGCATACCGCTGGGCCGTCAGGATCTGTCCCATCATTTCCCCGGCGGTCAGGTTGCGTACGAAGCCCCCCAGTGCGGAAGCGCAGAACGCGCATCCCATCCGGCAGCCCACCTGGGAGGAGACGCACATGGTGTTGCCGAAGCCGTACTGCAGGAAGACCCCTTCCACCAGCTCACCGTCCACCGTCTGAAACAGGAACTTCTTCGTCCCGTCCTTCGGGTCCTCCTGGACGCCGGCAAGGTTCACCGGCTCCAGACTGGCCACTTCCGCCAGCCTCTGGCGGAGGTCCTTTGACAGGTCGCTCATCTCCTCGAAAGAGGATGCTCCCCGGTAGATCCACTGAAAAATCTGTTTGCCGCGGAAGGGCTTCTCACCCTGTTCCGCGGCAAACGCTTTCATCTCTTCCATATTCAGTTCAAGCAGATCCTTCTTCATCTTTCCTCCGGATCCGGCCTGACTCAGACTTTCTTCACATCCAGTCCCGTCTTGTGGCCGTTCAGCTTGACCGTCTCCAGACCGCTGCCGTTTTCGATGGCCGTGGCCAGAGTTTCCTTGCAGATGTAGTCCCGATGCTCGTCGATGGCGGCGGAGACTTCATCGTCCGCCTCCACATAGATGACGATGTTGTCCATCATCTCGAAGTCCTTCTGCTTACGCATCTGCTGGACCTTGGAGATCAGCTCTCTGGCCAGTCCCTCCGATGCCAGGTCCGGCGTGATGGTGGTATCCAGAATGGTGAAGACGTTGTTTTCCATGGCCACGGCGAAGCCTTCCTTCGACGTGATCCGCACGTCCACCATGTCCTTGGTGATGTCCACATTTTCACCGTTCAGATCCAGCTCGATCTTCCCATCGGATTCCAGCTGACCGATGGCCGCAGCCGGATCCACCTGTGCCAGGGCGGCCCCAAAGGCCTTGATATTTTTGCCGAGAGCCGGTCCCGCCACCTTGAAGTTGGGTTTTAAGGAGTAGTCCATGTACTCCTCCAGGTTCTGGGCGAAGACCACTTCCCGGATGTTCAGTTCCTCGCAGATCAGATCCGTCAGGTCGCCGATGATCTCTTCGTACCGGCCGTCCACCAGGACTTCCTGCAAAGGCTGACGGACTTTGATTTTCTCCTGCTCTCTCGTTCCTCTTCCCAGGGTGACCAGGGTCCGGACCAGATCCATCCGCTCCTCCACCTTCTCGTCGATAAGGGATTCATCCGTCTGGGGATAGTATGCCAGATGGACCGACTCTTCTCCCGTCAGGTTGATGTACATCTCATCGGACAGGAAGGGGGCAAAGGGCGCGATCAGCCGTGCGACCCCAACCAGGATCTCATAGGTGGTGGCATAGACCGCCTTTTTGTCCGGGTTCAGTCCCTCGCTCCAGAACCGGCGCCGGGCACGACGGATGTACCAGTTGGACAGATCCTCGATGACGAATTCCTGAATGGCCCGGACCGTCTTCATGTGGTCGTAGGCATCCATGGATTCCGTGGCTTCCCGGATCATCCGGTTGTACTTGGACAGGATCCACCGGTCCAGTTCGGGACGTTCCTCGTAAGGAACCTCCAGGGCGCGGAAGTCCACATCGTCTTCGTTGGAATAGAGGACGAAGAAGTTGTACACGTTCCGGATGGTTCCGAAGAACTTGCTGACGATCTCGATGAGACCGCTTTCGTCGAACTTGGTCGGTGACCATGCCGGGGAAACGTGGAGCAGATACCAGCGGGTGGCATCGGCGCCGTACTTGTTCAGCATCTCGAAGGGGTCCACCGTGTTGCCCACGTGCTTGGACATCTTCTTCCCTTCCTTGTCCAGGATCAGGTCGTTGACCAGCACGTTCCGATAGGGGGACGTCCCCTTGATGAAGGTAGCAATGGCCATCAGAGAATAGAACCATCCACGGGTCTGGTCGATGCCTTCGCAGATAAAGTCGGCGGGGAACAGTTCCTCGTCGAACCGATCTTTGTTTTCGAACGGGTAGTGCCACTGGGCGAAGGGCATGGCGCCCGAGTCGAACCAGCAGTCCATGACCTCCGGGATCCGGTGCATGGGTTTGCCGCACTCGGGGCAGACCATGGTCACGTCGTCCACATAGGGCCGGTGGAGCTCGATGGTTTCATCGATGTCCTCGATCGCCTTTGCGGCAAGCTCCTTACGGCTTCCCACACACTCCAGATGGCCGCACTCGCAGCGCCAGATGGGAATGGGGGTGCCCCAGTAACGGTTCCGGGAGATGGCCCAGTCCTTGACCTCTTCCAGCCAGTTGCCGAACCGCTTCTCTCCGACGAAATCCGGGTACCAGTTCACTTCGTTGTTGTTCTTCACCAGCTGGTCCTTCAGCTGGCTCATGGCGATGTACCAGCTGGGCTTGGCGTAGTAGACCAAAGGCGTGCCGCATCGCCAGCAGTGAGGATAGTTATGCTCCATCTTGGCCTTGGCGAAGATCTTGTCCTCCTCCGCCAGCCACTTGATGATCTCCACGTCCAGGCCGTCTTCCATGACGAAGCGACCCTTCCAGGGAGTCTCCGTATATTTGCCGTTTTCGTCCACCGGCTGGAGCACCGGCAGATCGTATTTCCGTCCGCACTGGTAGTCGTCTTCACCGAAGGCCGGGGCCGTATGGACGATGCCCGTGCCGTCTTCCGTGGAGACGTAGTCCATGCAGGTGACGAAGAAGCCCTTGCGGTCCGCTTTGCAGAAAGGCATGAGCTGCTCGTATTCCACATACTCCAGATCCGATCCCTTCATCTCATCCAGGACCTCGTATTTGCCGGCGCCGAGAACGGCGTCCGCCAGGCCTTTGGCCACGTAGAAGACATTCCCTTCCTCATCGCCTTCCAGCATCTTTACCTTCACGTAGTCGATGTCCGGTCCTACGGTCAGGGACACGTTGGAGGCCAGGGTCCAGGGTGTGGTGGTCCAGGCCAGGAAATACTCATCCGCATCCGTCCGCTTGAACTTGGCGGTGATGGTGTTGACTTTCACGTCCTTGTAGCCCTGGGCGACTTCGTGGGAGGCCAGTCCCGTCTCGCACCGGGGGCAGTAGGGCAGGATCTTGTATCCTTCGTAGATCAGACCGGCGTCGAAGAACTCCTTGATGATCCACCATCCCGTCTCGATGTAGTCGTTGTCCAGGGTGATGTAGGGATCCTCCATATCGGCCATATAGCCCATCCGACGGCTCATCTCTTCCCAAAGGCCTTTGTAGGTGAAGACGGACTCCCGGCACTTCTCGTTGAATTTGTCGATGCCGTAGTCCTCGATCTGCTGCTTGCCTTCGATGCCCAGCTGCTTTCCCACCTCGATCTCCACCGGGAGGCCGTGGGTGTCCCAGCCCGCCTTACGGTTGACCTTGAATCCCTTCATGGTCTTGTACCGGTTGACCGAGTCTTTCAGGGTACGGGCCATGACGTGGTGGATCCCCGGCTTGCCGTTGGCTGTCGGCGGTCCCTCGTAGAACACAAAGGACGGACAGTCCTGCCGGGTGGTGACGCACTTGTCCAGAAGATCGTTTTCTTCCCACTGCTCCGCCTGTTCGGTCTGGAGCTGGGCGATGGATTTGTCGGATAAATTCTTGATCATGATTAACTTCCTTCATTCAATGAAAACACTTGCCCTACATTCTACACCATCGGGAGAAAAACCACAACGTAAAATCCGAGACCCTTATGCGGATCCCGGATCTTACCCCAATGGTTTTTTTCCGGATCAGTCTATGATGCCTTTATCCTGCTCCAGGATATTTCCCGAGTTGGCATCGATGGTGTAGTCATACTCGAATCCGTCGGCGGCAAATTCGATCTCATAGACCTGAACGCCGTCATCCCAATCCAGGTGGCATGTGAGCATCTGGGCCTGATCTTCGGAGAGTCCTGCGCTCCCAAGAGCGATGTCCTTCGCCTGCTGCTCGGTGATCTGAGGATCTCCCGTGTTGTTCGCCGGCGCAGCTGTCGTTGCTTCCGTGGCCGGAGCCGCCGTCGTCGCTTCCGTGGCTGCCGTCTCAGGCGCCGCCGTGGTCTCCTCCGTGGTGTCGCTGGATCCGCAGGCCGTAAGCATCATGGCAAATCCTGCGACCAGGGCGATCATAAGCGCTGCAACCCTTTTCTTCCCCAGTCTGCGTCCCTCTCTCTTCATCTCTAATTTCATGCATTCCTCCCTTCCGGAAGAGTCACCGTAAACCGGCTTCCCTTTCCTTCTTCACTGATAACTTCTATGGTTCCCTGGTGCAGATCCGCCACGGCTTTCACCAGGAACAGGCCGAAACCTGCTCCCCCCTGTTCCGAGGCGGTCGTCCCACGGTATTCCCAGTCGAAAATATGTTCCAGATCGTCCCTTCCGATCCCGACCCCGTTATCCTCCACGGTGAAGCGCACACTGTCCTCTTCCCGTTTCAGTTCCACTTTCACCCAGCCTCCGTCCACGCCGTATTTGCAGGCGTTGCTCACCAGGTTTTCCATCATCCCCTGAAGGAGCCCTTCGTTTCCGGAGACCGTGATCCCCGGAGTGATGTCCGAACGGATGGAACGCCGATCTCCCTCCTGGATCCTGAAGGCCTCGCACACCGTTTCCGCCAACCGGCTCAGGTCCACGTCCTTCATTTCTGCCGTCTCCAGGCCGCTTTCCAGTCGCGCGTAGTTCAGCAGGGAGTTGACCATATCGGTCATCCGCTCGCTCTGCCGCTGGATGACGGTAAAGGCCTGCCGCTCTTCCTCGGAGAGGTCCTCCTGTTCCAAAGCCAACTCCGTCTGAGCGGAGATCACCGAGATGGGCGTCCTCAGATCGTGGGAGGCCACGGAGGTGAACCGTTTGCCCCGCTCGTAGGAATCCTCCAGACGCTGGAGCATGCTGTTTAAGGCATCCACCAGTTCCCTCAGCTCATCGTCACCGGTCCGGATGGTGATCCTCTGCTTCAGATCCGATTCCCGGTGGATATGCTGGGCCTGTCCGATCACTTCATCGATGGGCCGCAGGGAACGGCGGGTGATGATGAAGCCGCCCACCGCCGCCATGGCGATGAGGATGGGCAGGATCAGCAGTGCCAGGCGGTACACCAGGAGCAGAGGTTCCCGGTCCTGCGCCCGGTCGATCATGCCCCGGACCCAGTAGGTCTGGTCATTTTCCAGGGTGACGGGCTGATCCAGCACATAGTAGGTGTGCCCGCCGGACCGGACGGAACGGATCTTCTTTTCCTGAAATTCCAGCTCCGCCGTTTCCCCATGCAGACGGTCGATCCCGTAGATCAGCTTCCCTCCGCCGGAATACAGTCCGCAGGTCACTCCACTGATCTCCTGGAGGAAGTCGTTGTCCACCGCCAGAAGACCCCCCTTCACGGGGGTGGTGAAGTAGTTGGGGGGAGCGATCCCGTCGGGGCTGATCCGGATCTGCTCGCAATTGGTGGCCACCACTTCCCTCAGGTCGTCCCGGGCGGTCTGACGGGCCACCGTCTCGCCGGTGAGCAGAAAGACCGCATAGGTCAGGGTGACGATCATGGCCAGGGCGAAAATGATCCAGAGGGTAGTCCTCTTCCGCACGGACATATTTCTCATTCCGTCTTCTCCCTCTCTTCATCCGAGGGCCGCAGCACGTAGCCCCGTCCCCGGACGGTCTGGATCAGCTTCACATCCTCCCCCTCGTCGATCTTGAGGCGGAGATAGCGGACGTAGACGTCCACTACGTTGGTCCCACCCTGGTATTCATAGTTCCAGACGTGATCCTGGATCTGATCCCGGGACAGCACCACGCCCTGATTGAGCATCATGTATTTCAGCAGGGTGTACTCCCGGGTGGTCAGTTCCACCCGCCGGTCTCCCCGGCGCACTTCCTGCCTGGCCGTATCCATGACCAGATCCCCCGCCTGAAGCACGTTGGAGGGGGTGCTGTATTTCTTCCGGGTCATGACCCGAAGTCTTGCCATCAGCTCCTGAAAGGAGAAGGGTTTGATCAGATAGTCCGCCGCGCCCTTATCCAGTCCCCGGACCCGGTCCTCCACCGCATCCTTGGCCGTGAGAAACATGACCGGGGTGTCGATCCCCTTTGCCCGGGCGGCTTCCAGCACCTGAAAACCATCCCGGCCGGGCATCATCACGTCCAGCACTGCGCCGTCGTAGACTCCGCTCTCCAGAAAATCCAGGGCTTCGTTGCCGTCGAAACAGGCGTCCACGCTGTACCCTTCCGAGGTCAGTTTTTTTCGGATCAGTTCGTTCAGATCCCGCTCGTCTTCCGCGATCAGTATTCTCATGGATCTTTCTCCCGACTACTATCCTACACTACCCTGTCCCGTCGTGCCACAAAAAAACACGAGAAATATTGAAAATTTCCCCTTCTCATGGAATTTTAATCTTTAGGGATTATAGTTACTGCAAGATGGGTGTTAAGCACGCCAAATTCATACCGCGCTATCGACGACTGGCGTATCCCCTTCACGTCAGCGCGATAAATCCCCTTCGGATCCGTCCGGAGGGTTTTTTTATTTCCCGGGGATCACAGGCCGATGACGTCTTCCATGGTGTAAAGGCCGATGCCTCCCTTTTCGCCGGACTGGATCTTCTCCCCCATGTACTTCATCGCGCCGCAGACTCCCGACGCGTAGCACCGCCAGTCGTAGACCTCGTGGGCGATCTCCATCTTCTCTCCCATGCAGCCGAAGATCACCCGGTGCTCGCTGGGGGTGTTCCCCGCCCGGACGGAGTGGAATGGGATGTCTCCCAAAGTCTTGTCCGGTGCCTTTGCGGCCACCTCCTCCGCCAGCTCGATGGCGGTCCCGCTGGGGGCGTCCTTCTTGGTCTCGCTGTGGAGGTCGATGATCTCGATGGTGCACCTGTCCCCCAGCTTCTCCGCGGCCATGCCCACCAGTTTGCGCATGACGTTCACCACGTAGGAGGTGTTGGCCGCCTTCATCATGGGGATGGTCTCCCCAGCCGCCAGAAGCTCCTTCGTCTGTTCTTCGGTAAATCCGGTGGTGCCGCAGATCAGGCCCCTGCCGTGACTCACGCAGGCCCGGAGGATCTCCATGCCAAACTCCACCGTGGAGAAATCCACCACCAGATCGCAGGAGTCGATCACCTTTTCGATGTCGTCGCTGACGGCAACGCCGATCTTCCGGCCAAGTCCGGCCACAAGACCGGCATCCTGTCCGATATAGTCTCTGCCCGGGCTCCCCACGCACCCGGTGATTTGGATCCCGGAATCGGCCGCCGCCTCCTGGACGATGAGACTGCCCATGGCCCCTCTCGGGGCGCAGATCACTGCCTTTACCATCAATTCACCTTTTCCTCTCCCAGAGCCGTCTGGAGGAATCCTTCCATCTCATCCAGCAAAGCCCTGTCGTTCTTCGGCGACAGCACGGTCAGCCGAATGAAGGGATCGCTCCCTCCGTTGAATTTGATCCGCCCGCCGTAGGCCGCCGCCAGAGCGGGGATCGCCCCGTCGGAAAACCTGGTGGTTGGCCGGAGAGCGAATTTGATCCAGTTTCCGTTTCGCATGATCTCTTTGACTCCCAGTCGGCAGGCCATGGACCGGATCCGGGCGATGCGGATCAGATTCATGGTATCCCGTGGGATATCTCCGAATCGGTCCGTCATCTCGTCCACCACTTCGGACATATCCCGGTCGTCCCGGATCATGGCGATCTTTTTGTACATCTGCAGCCGGAGCATCTCGTCCTCGATATAGTAGCCGGGGATCAGCGCCGGGATGGGCAGACTGAAGACGGTCTCTTCCGCTTCCGCCGCCGGGACCTGCCCCTGAAGCCGGAGGACTGCTTCCTCCAGCATTTTGCAGTAGAGCTCATAGCCCACACTGAGCATGTGGCCCGACTGCTCCGTGCCCAGGATATTTCCCGCGCCCCGAAGCTCCAGATCCTTCATGGCGATCCGAAATCCCGAGCCGAACTCGGTGAATTCCCGAATGGCCTGAAGGCGCTTCTCGGCGATCTCCGAAAGGTTCCCGTCCCGCCGGTACATGAGGTAGGCCCAGGCCATCCGCCCGGACCGGCCCACCCGGCCTCGAAGCTGGTAGAGCTGCGCCAGCCCGAACCGCTCCGCCTCCAGGATGATCATGGTGTTCACGTTGGGGATGTCCATGCCGTTTTCGATGATGGTGGTGGACACCAGCACATCGAATTCCCCGTCGATGAAGTCCATGATCACGTCCTCAAGTTCCTGCTCCTTCATCCTGCCGTGGCCCACGCCCACAGAGGCCTGGGGCACCAGCCGGGAGATCTCCGAAGCCACCCGGTGGATGGAGTCCACCCGGTTGTGGAGCACGTAGACCTGACCGCCCCGTTCCAGCTCCTTTTCGATGGCGTTGCGGATCACGAAGTCGTCCCGCTCCATCACGTAGGTCTGGACCGGGTGTCTGTCCTCCGGCGGCGCCTCGATGGTGCTCATATCCTTGATCCCGGAAAGGGACATGTTCAGCGTCCGGGGGATGGGCGTGGCGGACAAAGTCAGCACGTCCACGTTTTCCTTCAGCTGTTTGATCCTCTCCTTGTGACGGACGCCGAACCGCTGCTCCTCGTCCACCACCAGAAGGCCCAGATCCTTGAAGGAAACATCCTTGGACAGGAGCCGGTGGGTGCCGATCACCAGGTCCACCTCCCCTTTGGCGATGGCCTGGGCGATCTTCTTCTGCTCTGCCGCAGTGCGGAACCGGGAGAGGACCTCCACCCGGAAGGGGAACTTTTCGAACCGTTCCTTCAGGGTGTAGTAGTGCTGGTTGGCCAGGAGGGTGGTGGGCACCAGCACCGCCGCCTGCTTTCCTTCGCAGACGCACTTGAACAGGGCCCTTGCGGCCACCTCCGTCTTGCCGAAGCCCACATCGCCGCAGAGGAGCCGGTCCATGGGTACGTCCCGCTCCATGTCCTCCTTGATCTCCTCGATGCACCGAAGCTGGTCCTCCGTCTCCTGATAGGGGAATCCGTCCTCGAATTCCCGCTGCCACACCGTGTCCTCGGAGAAAGCGTGGCCCTTCTGACGCATCCTTTCGGCGGAGACCCGGATCAGATCCTGAGCCATGTCCTCCACCGCAGCCCGGGCCCGGGCTCTGGTCTGCCGCCACTCTCCTCCGCTGAGCCGGTTCAGCTTGGGCTGGACCCCTTCTCCTCCGATGTATTTCTGAAGGATCCCCATCTGATCCACGGGGATGTGGAGCATGTCCGCTCCGGCGTATTTCACCTTCAGGTAGTCCTGCTTCACCCCCTGGACCGCCATCTGTTCCACCCCGAGGAACCGGCCGATCCCGTGGATCTCGTGGACCACATAGTCCCCCACCTGCACATCGGAAAAGCTGCGGATCTTCTCTCCCCGGCTTTTGGTCCTCCGGGAACGCCGGCGCCGGCTTCCCGTGCCGAAGATATCCCCTTCCCAGATCCAGCACTTCTTCCACTCGGGGAACACCATCCCCGCCGTAATGGTCCCCTCCACCAGGTGAAAGGTCCCCGGGGCCTTACGGTCGTAAAAGTCCTCCCGGACCAGGAATTCATCCAGCATCTTCCGCCGTTCCGGATTGCTGCAGATCATGGTGACCTGGTATCCTGCGGCCAGGTAGCTGTCCATATCCGCCTTGAAAAAGTCCATCCGGCCGTTGTACACCGGACTCTGGCGGCAGTCCACCTGGCGAAGTTCGTGTAGGAAAGGAGCATTTCGGATGGTGCTCACGAAGGGGGTGAAGATGAATCCTTCCCTCTCGTAAAGGCGGAAGTAGTCCTCTTTTCCCGCCGACCAGCGAAAATCCTCTCCGATGGCCCTGCCCTCTGCCAGCAAAGCCTCCATATCCGCCTGCTGTTCCTTCTCTGCGGCTTCCAGGCCCTCCAGGATCCGGGCAGGATCATCGACGATCACCAGGGGATCGTCCATGTAGTCCCAGATCCATGCCGGTTCGGGATAGAAATAGTGGAGCATGCTCTCCAGATACTGAAGGTTCATCCCCTCTTCCACGTACTCCAGCAGCTGACCCTTCCGCTGCTCCAGCTTTTGGGAAAGCTCCGTCTGCACCCGGGACGCCCCCAGAGCTTCCCCGCTTTCCGAGGAATTCCTGGCCGCCTCCGCCGCCTTTTTTTCGATGGTCCGGATCTGCCGGTCGTAGGCTCTCCGGATCCTTCCTGCGGCAGCATCGAAAACCTCCCGGTCCCTCCGAAGGAGATGACAGGGCCAGATCCTTGCCGCCCGCAGGTTTTCCGCTGAACGCTGGGTCTCCTGATCGAAACGCCGGATGGAGTCCACCTCCGTATCGAAGAGCTCGATCCGGATGGGCAGATCCTCATCGGGGGGATAGACGTCCAGGATCCCGCCCCGCAGGGTGAATTCCCCCTTGGCTTCCACCATGGACACCCGCTGGTACCCCATGATGGCCAGGGTCTCCGTCAGTTTCCGGATATCCACGTCCTCTTCCAGGGCGATGGAGATGCTCCACTTCTCGTAGATCTCCGCCGGGGGGAGCCTGCGGACGGCCCCTGCCGCCGGGGCGATGACCACGCAGTCTTCCCCGGAGCAGACGGTCCTCAGGACCTTCATCCTCTCCTGGGCGTCCTCACTGTTTCTCGCTTCGAAGGCGATCCGGCTCTCCTCTTCCTCCGGAAGGAGGAGTATGGGGATGTCCCCATGAAAAAAAGCGAGGTCAGTGGCAAGCCGCCTCGCGCGGATCATGGAGGGGACAACGATGAGGCATTGTCCCCCGTGATTTCTGATCTGTTCTGCGGCCAGGGGGGCGACTCTGCCCTCCGCTGCGCCGGCGATGTTGATCATTCCTTTTTTCTTCAATCCAGATCACTCGGCCTGTCCCTGTCCGGCCGGACGTTGTAACGGTTCATGGCCCGGTCGATCCCTTCGGAAAGGATGCTCATGACGGCATCCGCTGCGGTCTCGATCCCGGTCTGAAGGAGTTTACCTTCTTCTTTTCCCACCTTGTTCAGGACGAAATCCTTCCAGTCCTCTCCACGGCTGGCTCCGATCCCCACCCGGATCCGGGGGAATCCCTGTTCCCCCTGAAGATGAGAAAGAATGGACTTCATGCCGTTATGGGATCCGGCTCCGCCTTTTTTGCGGATGCGGATGGTCCCCGCCGGCATGTCCATGTCATCGTAGATCACCAGCAGTTCCTCCGGGGCCAGATCGTAATACCTGACGATCTCCCCGATGGATTCCCCGCTGTTGTTCATGAATGTCTGGGGTTTGGCCAGGATGACCTTCTCTCCGGCGATCCTTCCCTCGCCGATGAGGGCCCGGTGTTTCAGCCGGGTGAGGGGGATCCCCTCCTTCTCCGACAGGATATCCAGTACACGAAACCCCATATTATGTCTTGTATTTTCGTATTGCCTGCCCGGGTTCCCCAGGCCCACAATCACGTACATATGCCGTTCTCCGTGTTATACAAACAGCTTACTGATGGAGCCGTTGGTGTGGATCCGATTGATGGCCTCGGCGAAGATGGGGCCTACGGACAGGATCTTCATCATGGGCAGCTGTTTTTCCTTGGGAATGGGCATGGTGTTCAGCACCACCAGCTCTTCGATGGCCGATTCGTCCAGACGCTGGATGGCCGGTCCCGAAAGCACGGGATGGGTGGCGCAGGCCAGTACGCTCTTGGCGCCCAGGTCCTTCAGGGCGTTGGCCGCATTGGTGATGGTTCCCGCCGTATCGATCATATCATCCACCAGGATGCAGTTCTTGCCTTCGATCTCACCGATGATGTTCATGATCTCGCTCTTGTTAGGCTCGGGACGTCTCTTGTCCACGATGGCGATGGGGCATCCCAGAGGTTCCGCCATGTTTCTGGCCCGGGGCACGCTGCCGTGGTCCGGGGAGACCACTACCAGGTCCTTCAGGCCCTTCTGGGCGAAATACTTGACCAGGATAGGCAGACCCACCAGGTGATCCACCGGAATGGTGAAGTATCCCTGGATCTGGGCGGCGTGAAGGTCCATGGTCACCACCCGGTCCGCGCCGGCGGCCACCAGCATGTCCGCCACCAGCTTGGCCGTGATGGGATCCCTTGCCTTTGCTTTCCGGTCCTGCCGGGCATATCCGTAATAGGGCATCACTGCGCTGATCCTTCCCGCTGAAGCCCGCTTCATGGCGTCGATCATGATCAGCAGTTCCATCAGGTTGTCATTCACCGGGTCGCAGGTGGACTGGATGATAAAGCAGTCGCTACCTCGCACCGATTCCCCCAGACTCACGGAGATCTCCCCGTCGCTGAACTTGGAAACCTTCGCTTCTCCCAGAGGCTTGCCGATGATGGACGAGATCTCTTCCGCCAGTTCCGGATGGGAGTTGGCTGCGAAGATCTTGTGGTTCGCGAAAAGGCCGTTTTTCATTGGATGCTCCTTCCTTAATGTATAGTCATGAATAATGATGAACGGTATTTATTTTTTCTTTTTCAGAATGCCTTTGCGGCTGACCCAGTCCAGAAGAGCCTTCCCCCTGGCTCTGGCGATGTACAGGGCCCCGTCGGGCACGTCTTCGGTGATGGTGCTTCCCGCCGCCACGTAGGACTTCTCACCCACGTGGACCGGGGCGATGAGGTTGGAGTTGCAGCCGATGAAGGCACCGTCCTCCACCACGCACCGATGCTTGGATGTGCCGTCGTAGTTGACGAAGACCACGCCGCAGCCCAGGTTCACGTCCCTGCCCACGTCGGAATCTCCGATATACGTCAGATGGGAGGCCTTGGCCCCGTCACCCATGGAGGAGTTCTTCACCTCCACGAAGTCGCCCACCTTGCATCCGTCGCCGATGGTGCTTCCCGGACGGAGGTATGCGAAGGGCCCCACTTTGGTCTCGCTGCCCACCTTGCTCTCGGTGATCACCGAATACTGGATCACCGTGCCGTTGCCGACCTCCGAATCCACGATCCGGGTGTTGGGCCCGATGGTGCAGTCCTCTCCGATGGTCACGTCTCCTTCCAGGATCACGTTGGGGTAGATGACCGTTCCCTGACCGATCCGCGCCGTCTCGTCGATGTACGCCGTGCGAAGGTCCATGAACCGGACGCCCCTCTCCTCGTAGGCAAGATTTCTCTTGATCCTCTTCTTCTCTTCCGCTTCGTATTGTCTCAGACTCATCCGTCCGTCGTTCCTCTCTTTTCCTTAGAATTTTCGATCCAGTTCCAGGATCATCTCTCCGACCCGGTAGATGTCTCCTGCGCCCATGGTCAGGATCAGATCCCCTTCTTCCGCATTGTCGTAGACGAATTTGGCGATGTCCTCGAATCCCTTGAAGTAGAAGACGTCCGCCTCCGGGTCGTACTCCCGGATCTTGTTCATCAGCGTCTTGGAGCTGATCTTATAGATGTTCTTTTCTCTGGCCGCGTAGATCTCCGCCAGCACCACCTTATCCGCTTCCGTGAAGGCCTGGGAGAATTCCTCCAGCAGGGCCAGGGTGCGGGTATAGGTATGGGGCTGGAACAGGCACCACAGATGATTGTGCTTCATGTTCCGCACGGCGGACAGGGTCGCCTTGATCTCCGTGGGATGGTGGGCGTAGTCGTCGATGATCTTCACGTTGTCGCTGGTCCTTCCCAGCACGTCGAAGCGCCGGTGGATCCCCTTGTACTCCCGGAGGGTATCGACGATCGCTTCGTTTTCGATGCCCAGCAGGTGGCAGCATGCAAAGGCAGCCAGGGCGTTTAAGATATTGTGCTCTCCCGGAACGGACAGTTCGATGCGGCACAGGGTCTTGCCCCCGTGGTGAACGTCGAAGGAAGGCATCCCCTCGCTGTCGAATACGATGTTGGTGGCATAAAAGTCGCTTCGTGAGCTGAAGCCAAAGGTGACCACGTTGGGCAGTCCCTCGATGACGCTCTGCACGAATGGGTTGGCGTCATAGGCGATCACCGTCCCGTCCTCGGGGACCTGGCGGGCGAACCGCTCGAAGGACCGGGCGATGTGATCCACGTCCTTGAAGTAGTCCAGGTGGTCGGAATCGATGTTCAGGATGATCTCGATGGTGGGCCTGAGCTGCAGGAAGCTGTCCCGGTATTCACAGGCCTCGGTGACGAAGTAGTCCTTGTCGCCGACGTAAAAATTGCCGCCGATCTCATCCAGGTTTCCGCCTACGGAGATCGTCGGCTCCTTCCCCGCTCCTTTGAGGATCAGGGAGATCATGGCCGTGGTGGTGGTCTTGCCGTGGGTACCGGAGATGGCTATGCTGTTTTCGTACTCCGCCATCAGCGCGCCCAGGGCCTGCGCCCGGGTGACCGCGGGGATCCCCAGTTCGGCGGCCCGGACAAGTTCCGGATTATCGTCTCCCACTGCCACGGTGTAGATGACAAGATCGGCGCCTTCCACGTTCTTTCCCCGGTGGCCCAGGTAAATATTCGCCCCGTCGCCGATCAGTTTCTCGGTTATATCGCTCTCCCTCATATCAGAACCGGATACTTCGTATCCACGGGAAAGCAGGATCTCTGCAATTCCGGACAATCCAATACCGCCAATGCCGATGCAGTGGATCCTTTTGTATTCTGAAAGATTGATCATTTATGGTCGCTCCTCCTGTAGCTTTTCGGTGATGTCATTGTACCATATTTCCCGGCGGTTTTGAACTATTTAACTTGCATGTTTTATTCATCGGTTGTATAATTTATTCATATTCATAATGCGGCATGAAAGGCGGTAACGTTCATGGACATTACAGACGTAAGGATCCGCAAGGTAAGCGATGAAGGCAAAATGAAAGCCATCGTATCGATTACCTTCGATGATGAATTCGTCGTTCATGACATCAAGATCATCGAAGGTCAGAACGGTCCATTCATCGCTATGCCGAGCAGAAAGATGAGTGAAGGCGATTTTCGCGACATCGCTCATCCCCTGGTCTCCGAGACCAGGAACAAAATCAGAGATGCTATCCTGGAGGAATACGAGAAAGTACTGGCCCAAAAGGCGGCAGAGGAAGCAGACACCAGTGAATAAACACCGCCGTGAAGAAATCTGAAAGGCATTCGTCTCAACGAAAAAGCAGCTATGGATCCCATACCTGCTTTTTTTCTTGCCTGTTTCCCTGGTCTGTCCCGTCGTCTCCGGAAAGGTCTACCACCGCTCCGTGGTCCCTCCCCAGTAGTAGAGTCCCGTGTTCGGGTCTGCATATTCTTTCACCCTCGCCTCATAGGACGCCAAGGCTTCTTTCTCGTAGGCCAGGTGTGCAGTCTCTTCTCCCAGGAACTCTTCGATGAACCACCGGGTGAAGGGCGGGTTGAGGATGAGCAGGGGTCCGATGACGTAAGTGGCCAGGAAATTATTCCTATGGATCCCCTCACCTTTTGCATAACGATTCATTCCCGGTCCCCGGACGGCGGTAAAGAGGGCCTGATCATCCAGTCCCTGATCCCCTTCATCGCAGAAGGTATGACCGAACTGACTCTTGAATCCGGCCACTCGAATGGGCTCTGCCGCCTCCGGAGTGAAGTCACCCAGAAACAGGCTGTTGAACCGGTTGATGGAGGACCGTTTCGCCACGCCGGGGAAAACGCCCAGTCCCCGAAGGACCATCTCCCCGTCCTCTTCGATCCGATCACCGAAGATTTCCATGGCGTTTCCGGTGATGAGGAATTTCTGGCCTTTTTCCACGGCGGCCAGGATCTCCTCCCGGAAGAACCGCAGCTGATCCAGGGCCAGCCGCTGGCCGTTCTCCGTGGTGGAGCCCATGTAGACCAGATCCATCTCCTCTTCGAGAAAACGGGGTCGGGTCTGGAGGGTGGTTTCGATCACCTCCGCCTGGGCCAGGCATTCCTTCAGATATCGGATGTTGGCCAGATCTCCGTAGAGGTTGCAGATCTCCGGATACAGTACTTCGATCTTCATGACTGCTTCCTCCCCTCTCCGGCCTTCGCCTGGATCTTCTCTTTCACCTTGGCCGCCACCTTGTCCGCCAGTTCGATGGAGTCGGTGCCGTAGAGCACGTAGATGTCCTCACCCGGATACAGGCGCAGGGCCCCGGGGGAATCGATCTCGTCGTGGACGAAGGAGATCCGGTCGTCGTCGATCCCCGCCATCTTCAGGCGGAGGTGATAGTCCCTGGCTCTTGGCCCGGTGACGATGATGTTCCGGATGTTGTCCTGCCGGAGAAACTCGAAATCACAGTCGTAGAGCCAGCAGGTGTTCTCCGACCACTCTGCGGCGTCGCTCAGGTTGTTCATCATCAGGATCAGTTCCTTCTCTCCGGGGAGATGGGAAACGTAATCGAAGGCCCGGGAGGAACCCAGGGCATTCCTGTCTTTGGACATCTGGCGGATGATCCGGTACCCGGCCACTTCCTCTACGCCGTACCGGCTCTCCACGATCTC